>JBHCFR010000001.1:0-5766 GCA_041801945.1 Moraxella sp.
CGTGTGCCTTATAAAGGCTCGGTCAGTGGCATCATTAACCAGCTGGCAGGGGGGCTGCGTTCATCCATGGGTTATACAGGTTGTGCCACCATTGATGAGCTACGTACCAAGCCACAGTTTATCAAGGTAACCTCAGCGGGCATGAAGGAGTCGCACGTCCATGACGTTCAGATTACCAAAGAAGCACCAAATTACCGTCAAGGATAAATACACCTCTGCTGACGTCATAAAAAAATCTGCTCATGGGTTTGTGGGCAGATTTTATATTATGTGGGTGAGGAATATGAAGGATTGAAATAAATGGGGCTAACAAAGGCTGATTCGCGTTGAGCCTGTTTTGGTATGGCTGTATTTGAAACATTGCTCATTCATGGTCAGATAAGCGTTAATGTTTACTTCTTAATCCCTGTGTATTTCTCAAAATTTTCTGCATAATCATCAATGTTGTCGCTAAGCATTTTTTGGTATTGCTCAGTATAAAAGGCGATGATGTCTGTCTTTTCTTTGGCAAAATCAGAACCTTTAACAAAGCCAATGCTTGCCGCTGACACTGCAAAGCGGGCTGCTGCATAAGTTAGGCTTGCTGCGACTTGTCCTGCGTGCGATTGTGGTGATAATTGACTGTTGGCAAGCGTGATGATGTTATCTGCTCTCTCAAAAAAAGCATTGGCATCTTTGGGCAGCTGGGCGGTATTTTCGTTAAGCTTCTCGTTAATGTTTGACATGATTTTTCCAAATAAATTAAAACAACGCTTCAAAATAAAAATAAAAGCCAATTTAAAAAATCAGCTTTTATGTCTTCTATTTACCAATTGGCATCTGCTATTAGGACATCCACTTTGTCAGTTCTCTCCCAAGTGAACGCATGATCGCTGCCGTGCCGCCCAAAATGCCCATAACTTGCGGTGACTTCATACATTGGTTGTAGCAGATTTAACATGCGAGTGATGCCGTAGGGACGCAGGTCAAAATGCGTGCGAATAAGGCGGATGATTTCGTCATTGGATACTTTGCCCGTGTTAAAGGTGTTTACTGAAATAGAGGTTGGCTCTGCCACGCCAATGGCATAAGACACCTGCACCTCCACACGATCAGCAAGACCTGCTGCCACGATATTTTTGGCAACATAACGTCCCGCATAGGCAGCACTTCTATCCACCTTCGAGGGGTCTTTACCACTAAATGCACCCCCTCCATGGCGAGCCATGCCACCATAGGTGTCCACGATGATTTTACGCCCTGTCAGTCCAGCGTCACCGACAGGACCCCCGATGACAAACTTGCCTGTGGGGTTGATGTGGTATTTTGTGCCAGCATGAAGCAGATCGGCTGGGATAACCTTTTTGATGATTTCTTCCATGACCGCCTCGTGCAAGTCAGCTTGGCGAATCTCTGGATCATGCTGAGTAGAGAGCACCAAAGCATCTATCGCAAGTGGGCGATGATGTTCATCATAACGTAAGCTGACCTGTGCTTTGGCGTCTGGACGTAGCCATGGCAGAGTACCGTTTTTGCGGAGCTCTGCTTGACGTTCCATGAGGCGATGAGCAAGCCAAATGGGGGCGGGCATGAGTACATCGGTCTCATTGCAGGCATAGCCAAACATCAAGCCTTGGTCTCCTGCCCCTTGTTCTTCGGGGTGTTGTCTGTCCACGCCTTGGGCAATCTCTGGCGACTGCTTGCCAATCATGTTGATGACAGCACAGCTTGAACCATCAAAACCCAAATCGCTGTGGTTGTAACCGATTTTATTGACAGTGCGACGGACAATGGCTTCTAAATCTACATTGGCATGGGTGCTGATTTCGCCTGCTAACACGACAGCACCTGTTTTGGTGAGTGTTTCACACGCCACACGGGCATCTTTGTCTTGGGCTAAAATCTCATCAAGAATGGCGTCCGAGATTTGGTCTGCCATCTTATCAGGATGTCCCTCTGAGACAGACTCTGATGTAAATAACTGATAATTCATAACTTTTTCACTTTATATATTAAAAAACTTACGACATTCTGGTGGCTTTTCATTATTTGCTTAATCTAAAAAATGACAAATCTAGGCTTGACAGAATGAGCTGACTCTAAGTCGTAAGGTGAAAAATATCAATTGGTTCTCAATGGATATTTGGAGGAGAATTATACGTTATTTTAACCATAAAAGCCAAACTTTTCCACAGCGGTGCATAAAAATTGAAAGCCATGGAGTGTGCTTAGGTCGGTGTTTGGGTTTGCAACCTTATTATTTCATGTTCTTATGACCATCATACCGATGAGAATATTTGGCGATACGCTCATCAAAAGGGTTTGACCATCTAACACCGAAATAATCTCTATCTGACCATGAGACAGACGTGATAAAGAGACCGCTTCACTAAATAGTTTTTACAATAAAACGACATTGTAATCTTTGCAATTTACCCAATTTTAAGTTAATTTACAGATGTGCATCTTAGGCTTTCGTCTTTTTGTTTTGAAAAGCCATGATTTAAGTGGTTTTTAAATAAGTGACTGCCATGCCATAAAGGGGGCGAGCTAAACTTTTAATAGAGCTAGACACTAAGGCTTTAAGCTAAATCCCTAAGCTAAGACTCTAAGCTAAGACCCTAAGCTAGATGTACAAAATCACTCATTGTTTTATAAGGAAATTGTTATGCGTTACGCTAACCCCAATACTGACGGCTCAAAGGTAAATTTCAAACCTCAATACGAAAATTTCATTGGCGGCGAATGGGTTGCCCCTGTTAAGGGAGCGTATTTTGAGGACATCTCGCCTGTGGACGGTAAGGCTTTTACCAAAGTTCCAGACTCTACGGCAGAGGATATTGAGCTTGCTCTTGATGCAGCCCATCGTGCCAAAGACGCTTGGGGTAAGACCTCGCCTATGGAAAGAAGCAATATTTTATTAAAAATCGCCGACCGATTAGAGGAGAATTTGGAGTTATTGGCGGTGGCAGAGACATGGGAGAACGGCAAGCCTGTGCGTGAGACGCTAGCGGCTGACATTCCACTTGCCATTGATCATTTTCGCTATTTTGCAGGCTGTATCCGAGCCCAAGAAGGCGGTATCAGTGAGATTGATCACGACACCATCGCTTATCATTTCCATGAGCCGCTTGGCGTGGTGGGACAAATCATTCCTTGGAATTTTCCGATTTTGATGGCGGCATGGAAAATCGCCCCTGCGTTAGCGGCAGGCAACTGTATTGTCTTAAAACCTGCCGAGCAAACCCCTGTCAGCATCCTTGTGCTCGTGGAGCTCATCGCCGATTTGCTTCCAAAAGGCGTGCTCAACATTGTCAATGGCGATGGATTAAAAGTGGGTAAACCTCTTGCCACCAACCCTCGTATCAGTAAAATCGCCTTCACAGGTTCAACTGAGGTCGGTCAGTACATCATGCAATACGCCACCGAAAACATCATCCCTGTGACCTTGGAGCTTGGCGGTAAATCGCCTAACGTCTTCTTTGCTGACGTCATGGATAAAGACGATGAGTTCTTGGATAAGGCATTAGAGGGCTTTGCCATGTTCGCTCTTAATCAGGGTGAAGTTTGTACTTGTCCTTCCCGTGCTTTGGTGGAAGAGAGTATTGCTGATGAATTCATCAAGCGTGCCATTGAACGTGTCAAAAAAATCAAAACAGGACACCCACTAGACACAGAGACGATGATAGGAGCACAGGCGAGCCAAGAACAGCAGGATAAAATTTTAAAATACATTGGCATCGGTCAAAAAGAGGGTGCAGAACTTCTGACAGGTGGTGGCGAGCGTAAGGAAAATGAAGATGGCGGCTTCTATATTGAGCCGACGGTCTTTAAAGGCGCCAACGAAATGCAGATATTTCGTGATGAGATATTCGGACCTGTCTTGACAGTGACGACCTTTAAGGACTTTGATGAAGCCATGAAAATCGCCAATGACACCATGTATGGACTAGGTGCAGGCGTGTGGTCTAGAAGTGGTACAACCGCCTATCGTGCAGGACGTGCCATTCAGGCAGGGCGTGTGTGGACAAATTGCTATCACATCTATCCTGCTCATGCCGCTTTTGGAGGTTATAAAAAGTCCGGCATCGGACGTGAAAACCACAAGATGATGTTGGACCATTATCAGCAAACCAAGAACCTTTTGGTCAGCTACTCACCAAAAGCCATGGGCTTCTTCTAAGCTAATCCTAAGCTAAGCCGTCCGATTTCTTAAATACTCACCAAAAACAGGCAATGTTAATTGCCTGTTTTTGTTTTGCCAAAAATCACCAAATGATACCATGAGTGATTCTATCAAAATACGGGCATCAAGCATCGTTTGTAGTAGTTAGATGGGGGCGGATTTTTAGGTAATGCAATTTTGCAAGTAAAGCAAAATTTTCTTGCAAAATATCACGGGAGCCTGTATTATATTTGCAATTTTTACTTGCAAATAAATCTATGCCAACCGATTACCCCTCATCAAATATTCCCACCACCCAAGGCGAACGCTTAAAAGAGCTTCGCAAAGCCTTGGGGTTATCCGCCCAAGCCTTAGCTGATGCACTAAATGAGCAGGGTGCTTCTGTCAGTCGTGGGGCAATTGCTAATTGGGAGTGTGGTAAAAATGGCATTAACAGCAACAAGCTACCCATCCTTGCCAAAGTGCTGGGTACGACAGAGGGTTATCTTTTGACAGGTCATGTACAGGCGGATCATGCCATTTTACAAAACACCTCACAAAACACGCCTGATCTGACAGCCATGAACGTCATGTCAGATTCGGACACCTCTCAATCAAACACATCAAAAAAACCAAACAAGGTATCTATCATGAAGCCCCTAAAAAAATCCAGCAAACTTGTCAATGTCTGTTATGACATTCGTGGCGAGCTTCTCCAAACCGCCAATCGTATGGAGTCCGAAGGTCAGCGTATCATTAAGCTTAATATCGGCAACCCTGAGCCTTTTGGGTTATTACCCCCCGATGAAATTGTGCAAGACGTGGCAATGAACCTGCAAAATGCATCAGGCTATTCTGATTCTAAGGGTATTTTTGCTGCACGCAAGGCGATTTTGCAATACTATCAAGCCAAAGGACTGCTTTCCGCCACAGATGTCAATGATGTGTATATTGGCAATGGGGTTAGTGAACTCATCATGCTCGCCATGCAAGCCCTCTTGGATAACGGCGATGAGGTGCTAATCCCAATGCCTGATTATCCGCTGTGGACGGCCTCTGCCAATTTGGCAGGTGGCAAAGCAGTACATTATCGCTGCATAGAAGAAGAGGATTGGCAGCCTGATTTGGCGGACATTGAACAGAAAATCACCCCAAACACCAAAGCCATCGTCGTGATTAATCCCAATAATCCCACAGGTGCATTATATAGCAAGGAAATCTTGCAGAAAATCGCCGAACTTGCCGAAAAATACGAATTGGTCATCATGGCAGATGAGATTTATGATCGCATTTTGTATGATGATGCTGTCCATACGCCCATGTGTACCATCACCGATCGCACCCTTGTACTCACTTTTAATGGCTTGTCAAAATCGCATCGTATCGCAGGCTATCGCTCGGGCTGGCTCATGCTGTCTGGCAAAAAAGACCATGCCGGCGATTTTATTGAGGGTTTGACCATGCTTGCCAGCATGAGGTTGTGCTCTAACGTGCCTGCACAGTACGCCATTCAGACTGCCATGGGGGGGTATCAGTCCATGCAAGCCTTGACTGCACCGACAGGCAGACTCTATAAGCAGCGTGAAATGGCGGTCACTCGTCTCAATGCCATCAAGGGCATC
>JBHCFR010000002.1:0-3559 GCA_041801945.1 Moraxella sp.
GCAAAATCCATGGCACCTCTATTGGCATTTGACATCAAGCATTCGGGCAATGCCATCATCACTTTGCAACATGCCCCTGCGTTTGAACTGGAAAATGTCGCCTGCTATGGCGATGAGGGACGTGTGCGACTCTCGCTAGTCACGCTAAGCTTTTCAGCAGGCAGACGTACGGCACTGATGGGAGAGAGTGGGGCAGGTAAATCAACGATACTGCACCTCTTGCTTGGCTTTGGCGACTTTGAAGGCGATATCCTCATCGATGATGGCAGAACGTCATGGTCTTATAGAGATATTGATGTCTCAAAGCTGCAACAGCAGTTTGGCTACTTATCTCAAAGTGCACCATTATTGCCCATGAGTATTGCCGAGAATCTACGTCTTGCCAAGCCATCTGCCAGTGATGATGAGCTAGAAGCGGCACTAGAAGCGGTCGGTCTCTTAACATTGGTAAAAGAGCTACCAAAAGGATTGTACACCGTGCTTGGCGAGCGTGGCGGTGGACTGTCAGGAGGGCAAGGGCAGCGTCTTGCCATCGCTCAGCTGCTACTACAAGATGCCAAAATATGGCTGTTAGATGAACCCACCGAACATCTGGACGCCGATACGGCAGCTCGGATTTGGGCGTTATTGATGACACTAAGTCAGGGCAAAACCGTGATTTGGGTAACGCACGATGAGCGTCTGATTGGCGATGAGGGGTTTGATAAAATCTATCAGCTTGGCAAGAACAAACAGGGCGGTAATGATGAAGGGGGCAGTGATGAGCGTGATGAATGATGAGCAAGACACCAAAAATAGCACCACTCTCACAGAGGAGGCGGACAGGGCGTTTGGGCTAACGCAGTTGTTTTTAGGTCAAAAATCTCTATGGCTCATCGCTTGGGCGTTAGGTATTGCCACGGTATTATCGGTGCTTGGTCTTTTGATGCTGGCAGGGTGGTTCATCACCATGGCAAGCGTGGCAGGGCTGATTGCTGTTGGGGGGCACATCTTTAATTATCTTGTGCCGTCCGCCATCATTCGTGGCTTTGCCATTGTGCGTACTTTTGCTCGTTATGGCGATTTGATGGTGTCGCACCATGCGATATTTGGGCTGTTAAAAGATTTGCGGGTTCGCTTTTTTTCGCATTGGGCAAGATTGCCTTTGTCGGTACGCATGAGCCATGAAGGCATGACTAAAACCAGCAGCGACACCATGCAGCGATTGGTCAGGGATATTGATATTTTAGATGAATTTCCCTTGCGTGTTGTGTCGCCTTTGATGGTGGCGAGTGTGGCGTGTCTCTTCTTGTCGGTGTTCATGCTAATCCAAGTGCCAAGTGCCATGATGAGCGTGGTGTGTTTGGTGTTGTCCGTGCTATGCGCTGTCATGACCTTGCGTCGTGGTATTGCCATGGCAAAAAAGGAGAGTCAAATCATCACACAACGCAAAAACACGCTATTAAACACCCTACCAGCGCTGACCTCGCTTTTGACATGGGGCAGATGGCAGGATCAGATGGCACAGATGCATGCACTAGATAAGGAGCATCTGCATCATGCCATCCAAACCACGACATTAAAAAGACGAGCCCAAGCACTGATCGGTCTCATCATCGCCTTGGGTGTGGTGATGCTCTTGGCGGTGGCAGGGCGGTATTTTGAGCGCACGCCGATCACGCCATTTAGCCTAGACACCCTAAACGGCTATCATGCCCTAAGCCCTGCGGTGATACTTGCCCTAACGCTTGGGGTGTTTGGCTTTATGGAGATTGTTCTGACGCTTGTTGCCGAACCCTTGGCATTTGGCAGAAGTGTGCAAGCGATAACACGCGTGAACTCATTGATGCAGATACGCGCTGATGATGCCAAAGAGCTCATCACGCAAAATCCTGTGATGACATTGACCAACCTATCCGTCAAAATACCCACCGCCATCCTTGGTGTTCATGACATAAACGCTGCCATGGGTCATGATAAACCCACGCTCATCATCGGTGCCTCTGGGGCGGGCAAATCCACCCTACTTGCCACGCTGGCAGGCGAGATACCCCCTGTCAGCGGCAGCATACAGGTCAATGGGGTGGATTATGAACGCGTGGATTTTGGGGGGTCGCTTGGGTTTTTGGGTCAAAATGTGGACATCTTTGACCAAACCTTGGCGGACAATCTACGCTTGGGTAAGCCGTCTGCCAGCGATGATGAGCTCTGGGACGTGCTTGACAAGGTGGCACTGTCGGCATGGGCGAAGAGTCAGCCCAAGGGGCTGGACACCCCGCTTGGCGAGTACGGCATGGCAATCTCAGGAGGTCAGGGCAGACGTGTGGCACTGGCAAGACTGCTCTTAGCACCCAAAAAAATCCTGCTGCTAGATGAGCCTTTTGCTGGTCTAGATGTCATCACACGCCAAAGGGTGTGGCAAAGTTTGATTGCCATGCAAAAGCGTGGCGAGATTGGCGTGCTTGTCATCGCCACACATCAAGTGTGGCAACAGATGGGCGATGTGGATGTGGTGCGTGTCTAGATTTGGTGTCTAGATTTGGTGTCTGGGCTTGATTCTAGACTGGGATGGTCGGCTCATGATAGAGTGGTGTTATCGTCAGGGCTCTTATCAGAGCTGACATCATGGACGTCATGCAGCTCATCGCAAAGTGCGAATAACACGCTGGTGGCAAAGGTGCCGCTGGGCAGTCTAAATGCCAAAGTCAGTGCGTCATCTTGCCATGACCAGTCTAAGTCAAAAATGCGTAATCGTAAGGGGCGATACGCCATTTTGACGCCTACCTTCAACAAACCTTGCCTAAATAACCCAAACACCTCTTGATGGATGATTACTTGATACAGTGCCAAGCTCTCATCATGATTTTTGAGCTCTCCTACCCCAAACAGCGGTGCGGTGGGGTGAATGTCTTGTTCTGCCACGCGTTGTCTGATTTCATCGCTCACGTGCTCCACAAAGAGGGAGTTGCTGCCATCTAGATTAAACACATCGCCCGACATGGCTTGATGCCAAGTACCTAGTCTGACTCGCTCGCTCAGCATGGCGTTAAACATCGCACTTCTAGCACTTGATATGTACAGGCTATGTTTGTCCATGTCCTTTTTAAAGGGCTTGTAGGGTTTGGAAGATTGCCCTATTTTGTCAAAAAACAAGCTGGCTTTTTTTAGGTTATCGCCGTCATGCCCAAAGCGCTGCTGCCCCACATAATTTGGCACGCCTTGCTGTCCGATAAGGGCAAGCTGGGCATCGATGGCAGCTTTATCCCCTGTCAGATGTCTTAGCGTGATGATGAAGTCGTTAAATTTGTGGGTGCTGCGATGGAGTTTTTTGTCATGCCAATGATGGGCTAGGACGGTCAGTGATTCGTGCTCATTGAGCTTAGGTTCGGCAAATTCATCAAAGTCCATCATCGGCAGTTGGCGTGTTGGCAGTCTTAGGCTAAACCACTGATAGGTCTTGGCGTGGCGGTCTTTTAGACCAGAATAACCCACGTCACGCAAAGGGATATTTGCCCATTCGGCAAGCAGCTTGGCGACAAAGGCGGTGTTCATGCCGACCTTACAAAGGTAGATCCAAAGA
>JBHCFR010000003.1:0-5086 GCA_041801945.1 Moraxella sp.
ACGCCTGTTTTGTCGGGGGATTTTGATTATGATGGGAAGAGAGTTGCCTTAACTTTTCGCCAAAAAACCCGTCATATCGCAGGTTTTGATGAGCCAGAGCCACTGCCCATGCTCATTGATGTGGCGATATTTGACCGCACCACAGGGCAGATGCTGGCACAAAAGCTGTGCTACTTAACCAAAGAGACAGACGTTTTTATCTTTGATGACATCAGTACAGAAAATAACGTGCGTCCTGTCGTGTCGGTTTTGCGTGATTTTTCGGCACCCGTTCAGCTTGATTTTGCATACAGTGATGAGGATTTGGTGAAACTCATCACTTTTGAGAAGCAAGGGTTTAATCGTTGGCAGGCGGTTCAACTTCTAAGCACACGCCTGCTCATGGGGCAGTCAGAGGCGGTGGATTTGCTCATTGATGCCCTAAAAATGAGCATACCAACGCTGATAGACAGCGATCCGATGCTCGGAGCAAGACTCTTTGACTTGGTCGGTGAAAAAGAGCTTGCTGCT
The DNA here is from genome assembly GCA_041801945.1 of Moraxella sp. Classification (GTDB taxonomy): domain Bacteria; phylum Pseudomonadota; class Gammaproteobacteria; order Pseudomonadales; family Moraxellaceae; genus Moraxella. Next base: position 511 of record JBHCFR010000003.1, read on the forward strand.
GCCTATGACCATGATTATGACCCCATAATGGTCAAAAAGATGCGAGACGGCGTTAAGCTTGGTATCGCACAGGGTTTGATAGAGGAGCTTAGGGTGTGGCACGACAGACTGCCTCTGATGCCCTATGAGGATAGCCCTCATGCAAGAGGAGTGCGTCTTTTGCGTAACATCCTCTTAGATTTGGCATTGACAGCAGGATTGACAGAAGCGACAGACTGGGCGTATATACAATATGATGATGCCAGCTGCATGAGTGAGCGATTGGGGGCATTAGCAGCGATGATTGAGCATGACGTGCCTCGTGCTCACGAGTATGTACAAGCGTTCTATGATAGATTTGCTGATGAGGCGTTGGTGGTTGATGCGTGGTTTAGCGTGCAAGCAGGGGCGAGCAGTCGTGATGTGGCATTTATCCAAAAGCTGATGGAGCGAGAAGACTATGACTGGCACACCCCAAACCGTGTGCGTACCACCTTAGGGGCTCTGGCAAGTAAGCCTACTCAGCTATGGACCAAGCAGGGATTGGCACTGTTTACGTCTGCCGTTGCTCATCTTGATGGCATCAATCCTGTCTTGGCATCACGCATGCTGAGCGTCTTAGCCCGTTTTTATACGCTCACCGAGGATAGGAGGGCATGGGCAACAGAGTGTCTCCATGCATTACAAACACAGGTAACATCCAAAAATGTGCTTGAATTTTTAAACCATATGTTAGGGGGTGAGGCGTGAGCATGGTGCGAACATCGTTTGTTTGGTTTGAGTTTGATAAAGAGGTGGAGGCATTATGGCAAAGCATGAGTGCAGGCGGTAAGCGTTTTGCTTATCATCAGCGTCTGTCCGCCCTCATTCATCACACCCCACACTTTGGGGCAGACTTAGACAGCCTAAAAGTGCTAGATGTATTCTTGTCAGCGGTGAAATCTGATTTGGCAAGCAAACACGTCAGTGAGGGGCGAGTGCTTGCTCATGATGAGTTTGCACGGCTTGTCATCGTGCTGCTGTATCATGTGGTTCGTGTGATTGAGCAGGAGTTGGGAGCACTGACACCCAAGCCGACCATGACCCTATATGCCGCCCAAGGGTTTAGCCGTATTTACGCCCGACTGTTCTCTCAACTGGGCACGTCTCATCACAATGGCTCCCTAAGCAATGATGAGCTTGATGCGTTTTATTATGGCATGGCTGTCCTGTGTCAGAGTGTCAATATAAGACAGCAAGCTGTGGCGGACAGGCTATTTATCTTACCTGCCATCGGTGCACGTCTGTTTGGTTCTATGGATCGGGTGTTCATGTCAGGATTGGATGATGAGGGGCGACCTGTTGGTACATCAGAGGACAGCCTGTATTGGGCGGTGCATGACTTTGTGATGGAGTTTAGAGCCCGACAAAAGACAGAAATCGGTGATGATAGGGCAAAGGCATTATTTGACAAGCAGACACTGGCGATGACGACTGGGCAGGCATCAGCACAGGGCTTGATAGAAGATGAAGCTAAGCCCCTCATTACCCAAAACTCGGTTGCCACCAATGACCCTCTAACCCATAGCGATACAGCCCATGCTGAGGGTCAGACCACGCTTGATACGACTTCATCACTGGCAAATCAGACCAACCCATCAAAAATCCCATTACCATCCTCCTACAAACAAAAAGCCAAAGAATCACACATCCCCAAGCTCTTTGATGAGGTGCATCATGACTTATTGCACCTAAACACCCCTAGCGATGCGGTCAGCCAATACCAGAAGGCGAGAGCCGTCCTTGTCAAGTTTGATAAATTCATTGATGCCAGGATAAGCGAGGGTAAAAGCCAAGATGAGATTGTATTCAATGACAATCAACTCATGGCACGCAAACAGGCACTCACGGCATTGGCCGGCTTGGTGAAACAGGGGAATCCCTCTGCCATGCTTCGTCTTGCCTTATGTTATTTTGGGGGTCGTGGTGTTACAAGAGACATCCAAAAGGCACTCATGCTCACCAAACGCTCTGCCGAGATGGGTGACATCAGAGCTCAAAAGCTATTAAGTCGCCTGTATTATCAAGGGTTTTTGCCAGAGGAGGGTGGCGTGGCGATGGATGTGGCGATGGGTGAATACTGGCTGAGAAAATCTGCTGAGGGAGGACATCCTGAGGCGAAAAAAGTCTGTGCGTACATGAATCAAGTGGAGATTTTAAAGAATGATTATCATGCCCAGATCGTCTCTGATAAACGCTATGGCATGCTGTTTATTGCCTTGGGCGTAGGAACGGTGCTGTTATTTATTTTACTGAGTATTTTATTTTAGTGGCTTAGAGCGTGCTTTATTTATGTTGGTATCACATTAAGGTGAATGACAGCTTTGTTGGGTGTGCCTACGCACCTTTTAAGAGCGTCATTCGGACATTGACTTTAAGGGCGTGGATAACACAGCTTGCATGCACGCTCAAAGGCATGAGTCATGAGCTATGCCAAATTGATCACATGTGAATCCTGCCTAACGCTTCATGGTCATGACCAACATAAAAATAGGATGTTTTTTTCTAGGTTTAGGTTGTCTTTTTCTTATGAATCCACCTTGGTATTACCGCCTTGTCATTGGCATGGCTCGCCCCTTATATCGGTTATTTTTGTACTTAAAAAAAGATAAGCTTAGCCATTATCCGCGTGAGATTGCCGAACGTTTTGGGCATCAATATCTGACCATCAGTCATGATAAGCCTGTGATTTGGTGTCATGCGGTCTCTTTGGGTGAGCTAAATACGGCACACCCCTTACTAAGACTTTTTTTAAATAAGGGCTATCATCTGTGGATAACCAGTACGACCCAGACGGGGTTTGCTCGTGCTCAAACGTTATTTAAAAATGAGCTAGGGACATCCGTGCAACACAGCTTTGTCCCTGTGGATGATGAGATGGTGCTGGGGCGTTTTTTGGCACACACTCGCCCTGTGATGGCAGTCTTCATAGAGACGGAGCTTTGGGCGAACACGCTTTATGTGCTTGCAAAAAAAGGCATACCCAGCGTGATAGCAAATGCTCGCTTGACCCAAAAATCCTTGGCAGGTTATGCCAGATTTCCACGTCTTAGCCAAAGCATGATGACCAATCTGACCGCCATCATCGCCCAAGATGACGCAAGTCGTGACAATTTCATCCATCTGGGGGCGAGTGCTGATAAAGTCATGCAAGCCTATTCGCTCAAATGGAGCTCTCAGATCAGCACAAACCACGTGCAGGTGCCAAACGCCACGCATCGCCCCATCTGGGTCATGGCAAGCACCCATGAGGGCGAGGAGGAGTTGGCGTTGGATACACATAGGGTGCTTTTGGCAGATTATCCCAACTTGCTACTCATCTTGGTGCCACGCCATCCTGAGCGATTTCATGACGTGGCAAAGCTATGTCAAGGTTTTGTGTACCACAGACGCAGCCAAAACGAGCCCATAGATGATGACATCCAAGTCTATCTGGCTGACAGCATGGGCGAGCTGATGAGGTGGTATCATGCGTGTGATGTGGCGGTCGTTGGGGGGTCATTTGTGGACAAGGGTGGGCATAACCCCATTGAGCCTGTGAGCTTGGCAAAACCTGTCATCATGGGGCAATACGTCAAAAACTGTACCGAGATTGTGCGTGATTTTGCAGACATTGGAGCACTTGTACAAACGGATAATGAGGGGTTGTATCAGGCACTCAAAACATGGCTTGATCACCCAGAGGACGCAGAGCGAGCAGGCAGGCAGGGTCAGAGGTTGGTTCAGGCAAGGGCGGACGCAGACAAAGTACAATTTGATCTAATTCAAAAGCTCACACAACAAGGGTAATGCCATGAATGTCTTGATTTTACCGAAGTCTGCCTTTAAAGAGGGAAGGGCAATCATCAGTAATCCCCTTCAAATCACGCACATTCAAACCATCTTGCAAGCCAAAATCGGCGATGTGTTAAAAATCGGTGAATTTGGTGGAGGTTTGGGTGTCGGACGCATCATACAGATGGATGATACGCACTGCCTCTTAGATGAGGTGCATCTAGACACCAGCCCGCCAGTCAAACTTGATGTCACGGTGATACTGGCCTTGCCACGCCCTAAGGTACTAAGGCGACTCATGCTGGACATGACTGCTTTTGGGGTGGGACACATCATCCTTGTGAATAGTGCTCGCACGGATAAGAGCTATTGGGGGTCGCCTTTATTGACAAGGCTTGATGACTTTGTGCTAGAAGGCTTGCAGCAGGGTATTGACAGCACGCCCCCCACCATCACACTTGCTCAGCGGTTTAAACCCTTTGTCCAAGATGAGCTGCCAAAGCTTACCAAGAATACCCCTGCCGTGGTGTTTCATCCCTATGCACAGATGAGATTTGATGAGATGATAAGTGGTCATGGGCTGCCTAAGGTGGTCATCATTGGGGCAGAAGGGGGGTTTGTGCCTTATGAGATTGACCTACTGGGTAGTGTGGGCGTGAAGGCGGCGACGCTCGGCAGTCGCATTTTACGCACAGAGAGTGCGGTCAGTGCTGTACTGGGGCGATGGCTGTGAGAGAGCCACACGCCCAAACATCTAGATGATCTAGCCGATGACAGCTTGTCT
>JBHCFR010000004.1:0-6476 GCA_041801945.1 Moraxella sp.
GCGGGCAGTTTTTCGGTGCTGATGGGGCAAGTGGCAAACACCGTGCCTGCACAGAGTCGTGGCGTGGCATCAGGGCTGATTAATGCAGGGTCGTCCTTTGGGCAGTTTTTGTTTGCGCCACTCATTCAGTGGATGATTATGCTGCCGCTACTGGGGGTAGGGTTGGGCTGGCAGCTGGCGTTTTGGGTGTTGGCGGTGATTAGTCTTGTGTGCTTGCCCCTGTCTTGGTGGCTGGTGTCCACGTCCAAAAAACTTGCCATCAACACCAAGGTAAACACCACCCAAAATCCAGAACAAACGCTCAGCCAAGCCCTAAAAAATGCCCTAAGCAACAGAGATTATCTGCTCATTCATTTTGCGTTTTTTACCTGTGGCTTTCATGTAGCGTTTTTGGTCACACATTTGCCCCTAGAAGTCACGCTAAAAGGCTTACACGCCAATGTGGCATCGTGGTCGCTGGCACTGATTGGGCTGTCTAATGTGGTGGGCAGTTTGGCGGTAGGGGCGATGGTGGGGCGTTATCGCTGCAAATATATCCTGTTTTGGATGTATTTAAGCCGTGTGGCACTGATTGGCATTTATTTGATGTTGCCAAAAACGGTTGAGACCTTTTATTTATTTGCCCTTGGGCTTGGGCTGACATGGCTTGCGACCGTGCCACCGACCGCAGGGGCGATTGGTAAGCTGTGCGGCGTGCGTTATTTGGCGACGCTGTTTGGGCTGAGTTTATTTAGTCATCAGGTGGGCGGATTTTTGGGGGCGTATCTGGGCGGTCTTGCCATGGAGAGCTTTGGAGAATATCGCTATATGTGGTATGCTGACATGGTGCTGGCGTTTTTGGCGGCAGTAAGTAATCTGCCCATTCGTGAACCTAAGCTACAAACCACCTCTTAACCCTCTCAAATCACACCACACTCACAAAAAACCCACAAAAAAACACCTCAAAGGCATCACGCTTTTGAGGTGTTATTAGGTAGATCTGCTATCTATGTGGCTAAGATGCAGATCGCCTAAGGGATTATTTTTTGCCTTTTTTGGCAGGTTTTTTGTCAACTGGGTTTACCGCATCTTTTAGACCTTTACCCGCTTTAAAGCCAGGCACCTTGCTGGCAGCGATTTGAAGGGGTTCGCCAGTTTTTGGGTTGCGACCAGTGCGAGCAGCACGCTCTTTGACGCTAAACGTACCAAAACCAACCAATACCACGTCATCACCACGCTCCAACGCACCTTGAACGCTTGAAGTAAAAGCATTGATGGCTTTGGTTGCTTGATCTTTGGTTAGACCTGCTTCGCTTGCAACAGCATCTACGAGTTCTGATTTATTCATGATTTATCCTCATGTGTTGATGGTTAAAAATCCAAGTGAATTTAGGTGTTACACCATACGCTCTAAGCCATCGGCTTATCGTGAGTGCATTGTATAAGGGTAGCACTGATTTTACAAGGGGCTAATAAAATATTTTCACTTTTTTTACAAAAATATTTTACCAAAGGCATGATATTTGCGATAAAAATCGTTTTTATAAATAAAACATGCCCCATCTTTATCATATTATTTACAATATAGCAATGATTTAGTAACTTTAACCCGCTTTGTCCTAACATGGCTCGGTTTTGACTGTCGCCCTCACCCTTCACAGGGGTCTGTTGATGTCATCTATGAGTATTCTCTTTGAAAAAGCGGCGACACAGCTTATTTTAATGGCAAATAAAAAGCAAGGCAAGCCCTAATTTTTATCCAAATGAATGCTGAGCAGTTACATTAAGATGGTTTACTTTTTTTTCATATCATTTTATTATTAGCATTATTTTTATTGAAACAACAGTGTAACATGACCAATCCGCAGCCAACTGACATGAACAAAAAAAGCGACCCGCAGCCCACCTACCACGCCAATAAAGCAGAGAGCGATGGTTTTTCACGTGGATTACTAAATGTGCTATTGGTGTTTTTGGAGTCTGCAATCACCCTGATATTGCGTTTTGATCCCACATTACGTAAGCTTGCTTATCCATTGGCTGAGCGTGGCACGGTGGTTTGTATTCGCACCTACTTGCCACATGTACAGTTTTATGCCACCTTTGGTTATCGTGGTGTTTTACTTGATGACCGCTTGCCTGTACACAAAGACACGCCTGACATGACGGTGAACGCTTATAGTTTTCAGCTTGTCAATACCATCACCACGCACAGCAGCAGTAGCGTTGAATCTCTACAAATCCGTGGCAGTCATGATGATGTTCATGATTTTAAGGCGTTTTTGATTCAGCTCGGTGTGGGCGGCATCATTCAAAATTTACTCAATAAATTTAAGGGCTCACCAAAACCCACACCAGAGGAAAAAGCACAAAAACAAGAGGATTATAAAGCCAAAATCGCCGAACAATCCGCTCGTATTGATGAGCTGACAGTGCACAATCACAAGCTCAATACCGCCCTCATAGAAGCCCAAAGCAAACAAAAAAGCACCTTCCTCGCCTTGGTGGTGATGAGTGTTGTTGCTTTAGTGACAATCATCCTGCATTTTGTTTTATGATGACCCCTTTTTATGATGACCCTGCGATGACACAAAAAATCATCGGAATACCCCTCCTTTGCCAAGTACTTTCGTCATCAATTTTATCAATCACAAAAATAAATCGGTTTGATTGAAAATAATCTTGACCGATTTACTAGGAATTATTATAATATACCCAGTTTATTTTACCCACGCCTAGCGACCCATGATTGGACTTAGGCTAGGCAATTTGGAATTTTTCTTATGCGATTGACAACTCGTGGACGCTATGCGGTAACCGCTCTGCTTGATTTGGCGGTACAAGAGAGCCGTCATCAAGGGGCGGTGTCTTTGTCTGACATTGCAAAGCGTCAATCTATCTCCATCTCTTACCTTGAACAACTTTTCTCAAAATTACGTAAAAAAGGCTTGGTGAGTAGCACTCGTGGTGCCTCTGGCGGTTATCATCTGGCCAAACCCTTAGATGAGATTGACGTCATGAGCATCATCACCGCTGTTGATGAGTCCATCAACGCCATGCAATGTGGTGGCAAAGGCGACTGCCGAGATGGTGAGATGTGCCTGACACATGACCTGTGGCGTAACCTATCTAGCCATATTGAGGCATATCTTAGCAATGTCACCTTGGCTGAACTGCTAGAATCCAAGCACACCAATCACATTGCCAACTGCCAACAACAAAAACTCACCAATGAGAAAACAGGCGATAAAACCAATTCAATCAATACCATTAACTTAGGGGTAAACTTAGCATGAGCCAAAGCAGCCAGCATTCCTTGATTTATTTAGATTATGCCGCCACCACACCTGTCGCCAAAGAAGTGGCAGACAAAATGGTGCAATACATGACTTTTGATGGCATCTTTGGCAATCCTGCCTCTCGCTCGCATGGTTTTGGCTGGCAAGCCGAAGAGGCGGTGGAAAATGCCCGTGCTCAAATCGCTGAAACCGTGGGGGCTGACCCTCGTGAGATTGTCTTTACCAGTGGTGCCACCGAATCTGACAACCTTGCCTTAAAAGGCGTGGCACATTTTTATCATGGCAAGGGCAAACATATCATCACCAGTGCCATTGAACACAAAGCCATCTTAGACACCTGCCGTCAGTTAGAAGAAGAAGGGTTTGAGATTACTTATCTGACCCCCGAGCAGGGCACAGGACTCATCAGCCTTGAACAAGTTCAAGAAGCTGTGCGTAATGACACCATCTTGGTGAGCCTGATGGCAGTCAATAACGAGCTTGGCACCACTACTGACATCGCTGCCATTGGCGAATTCTTACGCGAAAAAGGCATACTGTTTCATGTGGATGCCGCCCAAGCCGTTGGCAAAATCAAAATCAATCTAGAAGAGTTAAAAGTAGATTTGATGAGTTTTTCTGCTCACAAAATATACGGTCCTAAGGGGATTGGTGCATTATATGTACGCCGTAAACCTCGCGTACGCCTCAAAGCCGAACAACACGGCGGCGGTCATGAGCGTGGCATGCGTTCAGGTACGCTCGCCACCCATCAAATCGTCGGCATGGGCGAGGCGTTTGCTCTATCGGTAGAGCGTTTTGATGCAGATCATGCTTACATCAAGGCACTGCGTGACAAATTATGGCATGGTTTACAAGACATTGAAGAGGTGTATCTAAACGGCTCACTAGAACACGGCATTCCCAACATCATGAACGTCAGCTTTAACTTTGTAGAAGGCGAGAGCCTGATGATGAGCCTAAAAGACTTGGCGGTATCCTCTGGCTCTGCGTGTACCTCCGCCACGCTTGAACCATCCTATGTCCTACGTGCCATCGGTCGCCCTGATGAGCTGGCTCACTCATCCATTCGTTTTAGCATCGGTCGCTACACCACCGAAGAAGACATTGACCGTGTGCTGACGCAAATCCATGAAGCGGTGAACAAACTGCGTGAATTATCGCCACTGTGGGACATGTTCAAAGAAGGCATTGATTTAAATAGCGTTGAGTGGCAGGAACACTAGCCATTATTTTATCCATCATTGACTATTTAAGGTGTTGCCATGTTAAATAAAATCATGACAAGCTTGTTATTTGGTGCACTGCTGACAGGTGCATCAGCGTATGCTCATACCATGCAGGAGATTGCAGGGTTTTATGATGACAGTAGCGTGGATACCATCAGTTACCATGGTCTTCTCCCAAATGGCGACTACTGCTATATGGCAGTGATGGGCAGCGTGGATTTGCATCTGGCGGGGCGATGGAAAACAGGCAGCAGCTCTGAGCTGGGCACCTTGATTACATTCTTACCAGAATCGCTCATGAAGACACGCTATCCTGCTTGGATTGATAGGGCAGAAACAGGGGATAATCGCACCCTAATCTTCTCTGCTTTGCCCTTTATGACGAGCAGTCATGAGGTGTTTGTCGGTTTTGGTGCAACCTCTGATCAACCACAACAATTTGCCCCACTGCTAAACGCTAAATTGACTCACTATCCTAATAGCTTTGTGATTCCTAGTACTGCCAATTATCTCTTTGTGGGGCATAAGACCGATGAGGGCACCTTTGAGCTGACTCGCTACCCCCTAGCCAAAGACAGCAAGCACCCTGTACATCTTAGCTATGATGCTAATGCTGCTTATGCTGAGGTGTTTAAGAGGCTGCAAGGCAGATATAAAGACAACGCCATCACCCTTGAATTAGACGGCAGAGTGCAGGGTCCCACACCAAAAACCGCTTGGAAGGATGATCGTGAAATCAGCGATGCCAGAGAAAAATGCGTCTCGCCCATTGTCAATGGCAAACCATCGGATGTCTTGCCAAAAAACAGCGAGCTTCTCACCCCCACCACGCTCATGTGGCAAGGTAAGCCCACAGGTTCGCCTTGGCAAGGCATGCCCTCCGCGTCATCCACCACCAAAGGTGGGCGTGATTAACAATCCCTGTATTTTTGTGTTGATTTTTGATAAAGGTATTTTTGGACAAATATGAGCAGACTGACCACGTTTTATAAAACTTTACTCGCAGTGCTTGTTGGTGCTTGTACTGTGTCTGCTCATGCACTTTTTGATGAACCCATTGCCCCCAAATATAGCGAAACCGACTATGCCATTTATGTTTATGGTGTTAGCTCTGCCGATAAATTTTCCAAACTCCATCTGTTTGGTTCGGACGGTCAATACTGTTATCAGCACATCACGGGCGATAAGGTTAAAAGCGTGGGCGGTCAGTGGGTGCGACAAGGCAACCAGATCAACATCACTTACCATGCACCAAAACGTACATTTTTTGGACTGTGGCATGGTTGGGGCGATTATAAAGCCGACACAGCACTTGTTGATGTAGAAAAATTAGCACACAAAGAAGGGACAACACAGGGCTTTGATGGTCAGCCATTTTTGCTTGGATTTGGGCGTGATACACCAACACACCTTGCGGTATTTGACCCCAATCATCACGATACAAAACAGCCTGTTCCCCAAGGGGTAAGCCATGTATTTGTGGGTGAATTTGTCCAAGGCAAAAACAGCCATGCTTTGACCGCTTTTTCATTAAAAAATTTTGATAATATCAAGGTGTTGCAAGGTGACAACCATTATGCTTTATCACTTGCGACAACGCCAAATACACTAAGCGATGATGAGATTGTCAAACGTCCAACCACCTTTGATATAAAGCACAATCTATTGGTATTGGACGAAACACCCAATCAAGTTTTTGTATCCAACGATACAAATACTGAGATATTTATAGCTAGCAACATCTTAGAAGAATGTCAAGACAAAAACCCTTTAAGAAGCCTGCAACACTTTTATGAAGATGTCAATGAAACACCCCAAGAAAAAGCCATCGTGCCTTTTTTAGTGCCAGATAGCCACACCATCACTTATCAAGGAGTTATTGATAATGGTGCGTGGTTAAAGCGTCAATAGCGTGATGCAGGTTGACATTAAAATGATTAAAAATCATTTTTTAAAATTATCATTAACC
>JBHCFR010000005.1:0-3095 GCA_041801945.1 Moraxella sp.
AGGATTTTTATGAGTTTGATGTGATATGTGCGATGGATCAGCAGAACCTAGCCAACCTCCATAGGCTCATGCCAACAGATGCCACCGCAAAAGTTTTGTTATTTGATGGTCAATTTGACAATCAAGAAGTGGCTGACCCTTACTATGGCAACAGAGGAGATTTTGAACAGATGTTCTCTAACATTACACAAATCAGCCAAAACTGGCTCAATCACTGGCAAGCCGCACGGTTAGTACGATGACAAAAATCCTAGACAATCAAGATTTATCACACAATAACACCATGGCGTTATCTTGTCATGCACGCCATGCGATGATGTTGGAGGATATGAACACACTCCAAGATGACATTAAGAGTGCCATGACTTTTACCCATGAGCAGGGACTGCCTTTATTTGTGTTGTCTTTTGGTAGTAATGTCATTTTGCCAAAAACACTCAATGCTGTCGTGCTGCTGCCAAAAATCAAAGGGATAGAAGTGATTGCCGAGGATGAGGGCAGCGTCACTTTGCAGGTTGCTTGTGGTGAAAATTGGCATGAGTTTATCCAATACTGTTTGGATAAGGGCTATTATGGACTGGAAAATTTGGCACTGATTCCGGGTTTGGTTGGGGCGTGTCCTGTGCAGAATATCGGAGCTTATGGGGTTCAAGTCTCTGATTTTATTAGTAAAGTCATCGCATTTGATCTCATGACAGGTGAGCAGGTCGTATTTGATAATGCTGCTTGTGAGTTTGATTATCGTCATAGTTTTTTTAAAGAGCATCCAAACCGTTATCTCATCAGCCAAGTGGTGTTTTGTCTGCATAAAGATGACAGTCGGGTTTTGACCAGCTATGGCGATGTGGCTCATGTCGCAGAGGCGTTCGCCAAAAGTCACGGACGCATGAAGGTACATCCAAGAGATGTATTTTGTGCAGTGGTGAGTATCCGTCAGAGTAAATTGCCAGATCCTAGCGAGCTTGCAAATTGTGGGTCGTTTTTTCAAAATCCCATCATCGCCATGAGTGATTTTTTGGCTCTAAAAGAGCGGTTTGCTGATTTGCCAAGTTATCCTGTTAATGAGGATGTCATCAAAGTGCCAGCAGGGTGGCTCATTGATAGAGCAGGTCTAAAAGGAGCGGGAGTGGCTCCGATTTTAACGCACCAACAACAAGCACTGGTGCTGACCAATCATGCTCCCCATGTCGCCACCCAAGAGGACATTAAGACTGCCCAAGATTTCATCATCAGGCAAATACAAGCAACATTTGGCATCACTTTGGTGCGTGAGCCTGTATGGGTGGACTAAACGCATGAGTATTTGGCGAAAGATTTGGCGTGGCGTTCAGGTATTGGTGGTTGTCAGTGGGTTGGTGGTGGCATCAACATTGACGCCCATATTCGCCAATGTGGGCGTGGCTGCCTTGGACTTTTTTAGTAGGCTCACCCTAAATACTTCTGCTGGCTCCATGCCTGCTGCCATGACCGTGTTGGGCGGCGGTCTGACCAAAGGCGGCGATGAAATCGTACTCAATCATTACAGCCAAAGCCGTGCCGACACCGTCATCAGCTTGTACTCACAAAAGCCCCTGCCCATTATCACCAGTGGGGCAGAGTCGCCATGGCTACAAGAATACATCAAGCAATCACTGCCCAAAGCAGTCATCATCAGCGATAATGCCAGCATGAACACCTGTGAGAATGCGGTGTTTACCGCCAAACTCATGGATCATCACGAAATCCCAAAAATCACCTACCTGATTACCGATCGCTATCACATGGCACGAGCAAGACGACAGTTTGAAAAAGTGGGCGTGATGACCATACCAAAACCTGCACCTTTGGCGATACCGCTGGTTTGGGGCGACACGCAGAATAACTGGGTGCATTCACGGCGGACGATTTATGAGATGATGGCATTGGCAAGAGATGTCTTTCGCCCCCAAGATAACTGCCGAACCATGGATGAGATTGGCTTAGAAGAGATCAGCACACCCAGACGTGAGCCGAAGATTTTCTATAACTTAGGTTACTGATGCCATGGCTTGACAAAATTTTTGAATTTTCGCAAAAAATACTTGCATTCTTTTAAAATTTAGCTATAATACGCACCCATGGAAGCTTGGCAGAGCGGTTGAATGCACCGGTCTTGAAAACCGGCGTGGGTTTATAGCCCACCGAGAGTTCGAATCTCTCAGCTTCCGCCATTATCAAAAACCGTCCTTATTATGGGCGGTTTTTTTATGACATTTATGTTGAGTGACGTCATGTTCGGTCAGATTATTCATGGGTTTTTGGTGTCTTTTGGGCTCATTGTCGCCATCGGTGCTCAAAACGCTCATGTGTTAAAGCAGGGTTTGTTAAAACAGCACATCTTTTGGGTGTGTTTGGTGTGTTTTTTGTGCGATGCCATTTTGATGAGCCTTGGAGTGCTAGGCTTAGGGGTGCTCATCGGACAAAGCAGGATTGCCACGCTAAGCCTTGCTTTGGTGGGGACGTTGTTTTTGTTGTGGTATGGTTATCGCTCGTTTCGCTCGGCTTGGCAGGGTGGGGCTAATTTGGCGGTCACCGCCGAAAAACATGAACAGAGTGTGGGTAAAAGCATCGGCATTACCTTGGCATTAACCTTATTGAACCCTCATGTGTATTTGGATACCCTAGTACTGGTGGGCAGTATCGCCTCGCCTTTGAGTATGGGTCAAAAACAGCTGTTCTTGGTGGGGGCGATTGGTGCATCAGCACTGTGGTTCTTTGGTTTGGGTTATGGGGCAAGGCTACTCATTCCGCTGTTTAGCAAGCCTAGAACATGGCAAGTCCTAGACACGCTGATTGGGGTGGTGATGTGGGCGATTGCCTTGGGACTCGCGTCCTATGCCTATCAGATGATGACAGGGCAGCGTTAGCGGGGATTTATTTTTACAGCGTTTTGGGCTACAATGGCAAAAACTCTTTACACTCATCCTCATGTCTCTCATTCGTAAACGCAAACTCACCAAAAACCAAACTCGCCAAATTCAAAAAAACCAAGAAGTGCTTGTTGATAATGACAGGCTTGCCACAGGTGTGGTGGTGTCGCATTTTGGCAAGCAGCTTGATGTCCAAATCACGCTATC
>JBHCFR010000006.1:0-3459 GCA_041801945.1 Moraxella sp.
CCCCGATGCCAAATTAACCGATCTGTCCACATTAGACGATGAACAACAGCGAGATGGACTCATTCATGGCAGTGCCGCCATAGAACGCCCCACCAAAGAAGACGACGCCAAAATCGTCATTCATGGTGATGACATCACGCTTGCCAAAGCCCATGTCATGTCCGCCAAAGCTGAGCGTTATCAGCCGACGTTTCGCTTGGAGGGTGCCATCATTCCTCACAAACAGACCACCGTCACCCTACCCAAAGACGCCAAACTTGACCTGATGACCGTTAAAACCGGCAGCATCGTCAAAGCAGGGGATGTCGTGGCAACTTTTCATCAAGCCGATATCACCTCACCGCCAAGCGATACAAAAAGCACCGCCACCCAAGATGATACGTCCTTAGCGACTGTCCAAGACCCAATCCCCCGAGCACATCAAAACCCTTCTGCCAAGACCGCCTTTGAGGTGCTAAGCCCCATGTCAGGTAAAGTGGCAGCCATCTTTACCACCGATCCACATAAAGTTTATCCAAAAACCACGCCTATACTGGTTGTTTATGATGAGAGATTCATGAAGTTCATCAGTCCTCTGCCAGCTAAATTTGCTGATTATTTAGCCATCGGCGATGGTGTGAACTTTGACACCGAAGATGGGCGGGTCTTTGGTGGTCAAATTGAAAAAATCCTACCCAACCCCACAGTTGCTGACATGATGGAGATTCATGTCGCCATCAAACCTGAACAAGCCAAAAAAGCCAACTTGCAATTAGGAGAGCGTGTTGGTGGCTATGTCAATTATGGACAAATTGAGGTGGGGGCTCTCGTGCCTGCCTTTGCCATTTTTGATGACAAACTTGCCCCCTTAGATTTGTCCGAACTCTCCACACCGCCCTACAAACCTGCCACACCAAAGCCTGCTTTTTTGTGGACGATAGGACAAGACGAACGTCTTAGCCTAACCGACATCATGGTGATTGAATATCGTCCTGAGAGCGACCAATATCTCATCGCAGGCATCCGCCTAGTCGGCTTGATTGTCCTTGCCAGCTTACCCAGTCACGCCAATGGTAAACGCGTCAGGTTAAAATAAGACAAGCCTGCCAATCATACACCAAATCATCATGAGTGACCGCCTGTAACAATAGTTACAAATCGTGTGTACATTTAGATGGAATCGGCTAAAATCGCTGTCATCTTTTTAATTAAATAACAATTTACCCCTTGCCAAAGTCACTAAATATTGGCAAGATATCATCACGATATTCTTATCTTGTCATTTAGCAAGAATTTGGATATATTTTGAACAATCTTAAATCAAACATCAAACAAAGGCACGGTTATGACCAAACAAATTCTACTCATTGAAGATGATCCAGACTTAGCAGAGCTCATTAGCGACTATCTTTCCATGAATTATTATGAAGTTCATCACGCACCCACCGCACAAGAGGGGCTTGATTTGTTAGAAGCCAAGGAGCGAGACATCAATCTGATTGTGCTTGATCTCATGCTGCCTGACATGGATGGCATGCAGGTCTGCCAGAAGGTGCGTGCCTCTAAGAACGTCATGATTAACAAAGTGCCGATTGTCATGCTCACCGCCAAAGGTGACACGACAGACCGTGTGCTAGGGCTTGAAATGGGGGCGGACGATTACATCTCCAAGCCTTTTGAACCTCGTGAATTGCTCGCTCGTATTCGTGCCGTGCTGCGTCGCCATGAGACGCCCAATCAAGCCGACACCCATTCAGGCAGCTTGACTTTTGGGCGTTTGACGGTATTTCCTGACAGCCATGAAGTGACCATTGATGATAAGATTGTCCGCCTGACCACGCATCAATTCCAATTACTTCACTACTTTGCCACCCATGCAGGTAAAGTGCTAAACCGTGAACAACTCTGGCAGGCCATGCCCAATGATGACAGCTCTGAGAATATTGACCGTGCCATTGACGTACATATCTCACGCCTTAGAGCCTTGATTGAAGACAATCCACGTCAGCCCAAACGCATCATCACCGTGCGAGGCGTGGGCTATCAATTTGCCACCGATCAGGTTTAAGCAGTTTAATGAATTTGGGCAAATAAGATGTTTGCCCAAATTTCTTGATGTTTGTTGATATTAACACCCCCCTGCCAATTATGGCTGGCATCCTCTTAGATTGATTGTTTTGCCTTCATGTCTCATAAAAACACCCCTCCTTCTAGCTTTGGTTTTCGCTCCTTGTTTGCTCGCTTATTCATCAGCGTATTTTTGGCAATCATTGTTTTTGCCATCGCCATGATTTTGCTTGCTCAGTTGGTGCATAATAACTCCGATAGCATGAAATCCAAAATCATTGCTGGGCAAATCGTGGGGCAAATTGACCCATTTTTGGTGGAGGTGGATCAATTAAACAAAGAAAACAACCGCCTACAAGCCCGATTCATTCTTGCGGTGGTCAAAAAGAGCTTTGATATTTTTGATGAGAGCCTAAATGCCAAAATCGGATTGTACGACCCTGATCGCAGGCTGATTTTACAGACCGAAGACACCGAGCTCCCTGACCGTTTACCTCCCACCCCATCATGGCTTGCCGAGACGCTGCCCACCTTGTCAGGCAAAGAACCACATCATGTCGTCTTAAAGACCAGCACAGGCTATTCGGTGTGGTATGAGAGCCGAAAACCGCCCAAAGAACGCCCTTTTTTGGGCATATTAAACTTCTTTACAGGGACGCTTTTGCTCATCTTAATCATGACAGCAGTCCTCTGGGGCATCGCTCATAACATGACATGGCGACTCAATCAGATGAGCCGAAAGATCGCCAAAATGGGCGATGGCGATTTTAGTGTTCGCATCAATCAGACAGGCAATGATGAAATCGCCATGCTTGCCTATGGTTTTAACCAAGCAGCAGAGAAGATAGAGCGACTGATTAATGCCAATAACCTCCTACTTGCTCATGCCAGTCATGAATTTAGAACGCCCATCACCCGCATTCGCCTGCAAGTTGAGATGATGGACATGCTCGCCCAAAAACTTCCCCCTGATGATAAAATCAAGTTTGACAAACGAGCTGCCGCCATCAATCGTGACTTAACTGGACTTAATGATTTGGTAGAGAGCATTTTGCTCGTCAGTCGCCTAGATGCTGGTCATGCCCTGCAAGCAAGCGAAAGCGTGGATTTGGTGGAGCTCGTCAAAAACGAATGCCAGTATTACACTGAGGCGACACTCTTTGCCGAACCTGTGACCATCGTGGCACAGCCCAAACTACTCACCCATCTGATTCGCAATCTGATTAATAACGCCTTGATTCATGGGGTTCCCCCTGTTCAAGTCTATGTCTATGGTGCTTCTAATAGGATGGAGGCGAACCTTATCCCTACGGCACTCATGGATCTCACCAAGCATGATGCCGATGAAACACATGATGTCAATGACCAAACTCATGACACCCATCAGCCGTCCAAACAGCTTAGCCATGACGG
>JBHCFR010000007.1:0-6683 GCA_041801945.1 Moraxella sp.
CACTGTCGGTGGTCCTGGTGGCACCAAAGCTTAGATAACCACCTGTCAATGCCTTGCCAAGTGTCATGATGTCAGGGCAGATATTGGCGTGATTGACCGCGAACATCGCCCCACTTCGCCCAAAACCCGTGGCAATCTCATCTGTGATGAGAAGCACGTCATAATATCTGCATAGGGCATGCAGATGAGACAGATATTCGGGCGAATAAAACCGCATACCGCCTGCCCCCTGCACAATCGGCTCAATGATAAAACCTGCTAAGCGGTCATGGTATTGCCCAAAAAATCTGTCCATGTCAAGGCGGGTTTGATCATCTAGGGGTGTGTCAAAACCCATGGGCGGCGATGGCAAAAAATACTGCGTTGGCAGCTGTTTGCCATACAGGGTGTGCATGCTGTTAATGGGGTCGCACACACTCATGGCGTGCCATGTATCGCCATGATAGCCAGAATGCGTACTGGCGAAAGCGTTTTTGTGAGCTAAGCCCCGAGCCAGCTGGTATTGTAGGGCTATTTTTAGGGCGACTTCCACGGCGACACTGCCGCTGTCGGCATAAAAAATTTTGGTTAAATTTTTGGGTGTCATCGCAAGCAGTCGCTCGCCAAGCTCTACGGCAGGGGCGTGGGTGAGCCCGCCGAACATCACATGGCTCATCTTGGTGATTTGTTTGGTGATGGCATGGTTTAGGCGAGGGTGATTATAGCCGTGAATGCTTGCCCACCATGATGACATGCCATCAAGCAGGGGCGTGCCATCTGACATATACAGACGCACACCATCGGCATGGCTGATGAGATGATTGTCATAGGTGGGTGGCAAGCTGGCATAAGGATGCCAAAGATGAGTGTGGTCAAAATCAAGCAAGTCGCTCACATCCATGTCTCTTTATCCTTGGACGAAAAGACGACTAATAAAGCCGCCCATAACAGGGTTTGGGGAGTCCATCATGCCTTTTGCATGGCGAGATTTTGTAGGGCTTCTGGTGAGGACCATAAGCCTTCTAAATCGTAAAATTCACGAGCTTGGGGCG
The DNA here is from genome assembly GCA_041801945.1 of Moraxella sp. Classification (GTDB taxonomy): domain Bacteria; phylum Pseudomonadota; class Gammaproteobacteria; order Pseudomonadales; family Moraxellaceae; genus Moraxella. The sequence continues at coordinate 1,032 of JBHCFR010000007.1, forward strand.
TCATGATGTGCACCACGATACGACCTAAATCCACCAAGGTCCAGTCGCTGTCTTTATCGCCCTCACGCCCAAGCGGCATGAGCCCTGCTTCCTTGGCACTGGCACCCAGCTTATCTGCCAATGCCTTGACATGACGTTTGGAGGTGGCGTTGGCGATGATGATGCGTTCGGCGATTTCGGTCAAATGCTCCACCGTCATCACGGTGATGTCGGTTGCTTTTAAGTCATCTAGGCAGGTGGTGACTAAGCGGATTTGTTCGTCTAAGGAGAGATTGTGTGTGGTCATAATTTAGGTTTTAAAATAAAATTAACTAACTAAGCGTGTCTTAGGTGTATCTTAGGCGTGTCCGACATTATTTGTCTTAAACATCAGGCAAATCGCACATTTCCCTAGACAATGTAAAGAATGCCTGTGTATGGTTACATTATCAAATAAGTCTCTAATGATAAAACAAGATGCACCCACATTTGATGTCGCCCTATTTGTTTTATCATGTCTCATGTAGCACCAGTGCAAAGACTGATACAGGGTGTATTGCTCGTCATGCACGAATGTCAGATGTCCATTATAACATATTTTTGTAGAGTTCGTGCTGTTTGATATACTCCAATATCGGCGTGGGCAGATGAGGCGGGGTCTTCCCCTGTTGAATCATGGTGCGAATCTGACTTGATGAAATGGCACGGGTGGGCGTGGCATCACGAAAAATGACTTTGTGCTTGCTTGTTAAAAACTCATCAAAATCGGTGGTCGTCTTAGCAGATAGTGAAGGTTGCACGTCATCAGTGACGCCAACTCTGGCAAACGACCAGATTTTGACGAAGTTTAGAATGTCTTCATAGGACCGCCATAAGTGTAAATTTACCAAACTGTCATCGCCCATGATGAAGATACACTCATCGCCGGCGTGGTTTTTTGCTAGGGTGTGAGCGGTGTCAATGGTGTAAACAGGCGGTGTCTGGTGGATTTCTAGTGGACAAATGGTGGTATGAATATCTTCATCACGCAGCAGCTGACACGCCAAAGACAGCATGGCAAGCCGATGGATGGAGTCGGTTGGCTTGTCTTTAAATGGATTGCCCGCTGTTGGCAAAAAATAGATGTCAAAAGCGGGACGTGTTGCAACCTCATGAGAGGATAAGCGATGAGCGACATGACGAATCATGTCCAAATGCCCATCATGGACAGGGTCAAAACTACCTCCTAAATAAAGACGCATCATAACATGATTAAGCTTGTTTTGGGTTGTGGTAAAGGTGTGATGAGGTATTGTACCACAGGCACATCGTGTATCGCAAACAAGGAGTGCACGCACAAAAGATGATAACTTACTAAATAACCCACTAGGCAGCTTACACTTTTTTACATGCCCACTTACAATTTAGCACAGTAAAATTTTACCAATTTGCTATGATATTTTAAGCTTCATGTGCTGACATTTTATGAATTTTATGAATTTAAAATCGTTTTAATTATTTTTATTGTATTTATCAAATCAAGGAAATCTCATGCCACGTTCTAAAAAAACCCAGTCCAACCCAAAGACCCAAACCACTCACACCAGCGTGGTTGATGATTTTATTGACCAAAACAGCTCATCAGAACAAGAGCGAGCAGACATTCAAGATGAGATTGAAGTGGTGGCAGAGCATGTTGATATTGCTAACACCATGGTGTCAGATGTGGCAGTGGTCAAACGCTCGTCTGAGATGAGTACGGAGGAGGTGGAAGATGCTGCCTCTGATTCTGATATTGGCGAAAAAGACAATCATCGCAGCGACAAGCATGGCACAAAGGATAGCAAAGAGGATCATGAACCAAAGCATGAACCACAACAGGCACCAAGAGAAGCACAAACAGATAAGCAATCAAACAATGATAGCACCGATGACAGCACTGATGACAACGCCGATGCACAAGATAAGAAAGCCGCAGAGCAAACGGTAGCAGAAGCAGCAAATTATCATGAGCACGAGGGTGTTCATTTACCTGATGAGAGCCATCAGGACAGCCAAGGTGCTAAACATGAGACTCCTGAACATGAGGCTCCAACAGATGCTACAAGCCAAGCCGATAAAACCCATAAGTCGGAGGATGCAGAGTCACCCTTGGTGAAGTTTGGTGGGATTGGCGGATTGTTTGCCAAGGTGGGTTCGTATTTGGCACGCACTGATGCCAAAGAGTATCAAGGGGTGGATTTGAACGCTGAGAACTTCGCCAAACACGCGTTTTATGTGCAAGGATCCAGCCTAAGCGACAGTGTCGCCAAAGCTGTTTTTGGTAAAAATGCCACGACCGCCCAAACTTTGGCCCATAAATTTATTCCTAAGGACAAACTGACGGCTGTCTCAGAGGGCGTCTATCATAAGGTCGCTGATTTGGCGCAGACATGGGCGATTAAATCCATCAAAGAAGATCCAAGCACGCTAACCCCCGCCCAAAAAGAGAAATTGGCACAAAGCATCGCCAATCAAAATCGCCTGCTGGCCACTTTGGGAGGCGTGACTGGATTTTTTGGCCTAAAAGGCGTGGTGGCGGACACAGCGTGGCTGCTGCTTGTGGCTTTACGGACGGTTTATCAGTTGGCGACAGTCTATGGCGTGTCATTGACAGGTAAAGACGGCATAAAAATGGCCTATGGCGTGCTCTCAGGTGCTTCACTGGATAAAATGCAAGAAAAACAGCTGATTTTAACCGCACTGGCACTTTTGGGTAATGTGCTAAACCAAGCAGATAAAAGCAGCCTTAAAGAAGAGTTGGTTAAACTAAGCTCATCGAACACAAGCTTAAAAGAGTTTGATGAGTTGTTAAAATTTGCTCATTTGGAGACATTGGCGGATAAGTATGGCGTGGATATTGATAAATTAAACTCACGTTGGCTTCGTCGTGTGGCTTCTGTATCAGCGGTTGGTGTGGGTGCGTATTATAATCGTGATTTGATTGATGAGGTTATTGGTACTGCACTGGCGACTTTTAATGTTGGGACGACCAAAGGCATTGAGTATCAAAGCGATGTTTGAGTGATTCTATCATGGCGTGAGTGCTTAATAACAGCAAGCAGGGCTAAGGGCGTGTGATGGCACGTTTTAGCCCTTGTTTTTTTGTGTTTGACGTAGTATAATACGCAGTCCCTTTTAGGGTAAGTACATTTTTTGAGTTAAAATTGATTAAAATTTATCCAAAAAATGATTGTTTAATTAACGGGAGATATTGCCTATGGCAACCACAAACCAACTTATCCGTAAAGGTCGTAAGACCATTACAGAAAAGTCAAAAGTACCTGCACTACAAGCATGCCCACAACGTCGTGGCGTATGTACTCGTGTATACACCACCACCCCTAAAAAGCCAAACTCAGCGATGCGTAAAGTATGTCGTGTGCGTTTGACCTCAGGCTATGAAGTATCTAGCTACATCGGCGGTGAGGGTCATAACCTACAAGAGCACAGCGTTGTGCTTATCCGTGGCGGTCGTGTCAAAGACCTACCGGGTGTGCGTTATCACACTGTTCGTGGTGCACTTGACTGTGCAGGCGTGAAAGACCGCAAGCAAGGCCGTTCTAAGTACGGTGCTAAGCGTCCTAAGGCGTAATTAAGCCTTAAATGAATTAAAACCAAATAAGCACACTGCTTATCAATCATATTTACCTGTGCATGGCTTGTGATATGTGTGTTATCTGTCCCATGCTCACAATCATGCAGTAAGGCTGGCTAAGAGATGTTATGTCATATGCCAGATTTACCCTGAAGATATAAGGAACTATTATGCCAAGACGTCGTGTCGTCGCTGCTCGTGAAATCCTACCTGATCCTAAATTTGGTAGCCAAACCATCGCCAAATTCATCAATCACGTGATGGTTGATGGTAAAAAATCAGTCGCCGAAAAAATCGTTTACGGTGCACTAGAAACGGTTGCTGCCAAACGCAATATTGAGGATCCAGTAGCTTTCTTTGAAGAAGTATTGGAAAGTGTTCGCCCAACGGTGGAGGTTAAAGCTCGTCGTGTCGGTGGTGCCACCTATCAAGTGCCTATGGAAGTACGTCCCTCCCGTCGTACAGCCTTAGCCATGCGTTGGTTGGCTGATGCTGCCGCTAAACGCTCTGAGAAATCTATGGCGTTACGCTTAGCAGGCGAACTTAATGATGCCGCCGAAGGTAAAGGTGCTGCCATCAAGAAACGTGATGATGTTCACCGTATGGCAGATGCCAACAAAGCATTTTCACATTTCCGCTTCTAATCTGCTTACGATTTTAAGCGGGCTTGACTTGCCTTATATGAGAGCAAGTCAAGCATTATCAGTCATCTGTCGTGATTGTCATTATACGGTCATGAAATGTTTCTATGATAAGATGACCCTAATTAATCAGAATTTTTCTAGGAAAAATTATGGCACGTAAAACCCCCCTAAACCGATATCGTAATATCGGTATCTCTGCGCACATTGATGCTGGTAAGACCACCACATCAGAGCGTATTTTGTTTTATACAGGTAAAAGCCACAAGATCGGTGAAGTGCATGAAGGTGCGGCCACCATGGACTGGATGGAGCAAGAGCAAGAACGTGGTATCACCATCACGTCTGCGGCAACCACCTGTTTTTGGTCTGGTATGTCTGATCAATTCCCAGAGCATCGCATTAACCTGATTGACACCCCCGGTCACGTTGACTTTACCATTGAAGTTGAGCGTTCTATGCGTGTGCTTGATGGTGCTTGCATGGTTTATTGTGCAGTAGGCGGCGTACAACCTCAGTCTGAAACTGTATGGCGTCAAGCTAACAAATATCGTGTTCCACGCCTTGCGTTCGTCAACAAGATGGACCGTACAGGTGCCAACTTTTTCCGCGTGGTTGAGCAAGTGAAAACTCGTTTGGGCGGTCATCCTGTTCCTGTGGTTGTGCCTATTGGTGCCGAAGATAGCTTTGAGGGCGTCGTTGATCTGCTTGAAATGAAAGCCATCATTTGGGATGTAGAATCCCAAGGCATGAAGTTTGAGTATGGCGACATTCCTGCTGACCTTGTAGATACTGCCGAAGAATGGCGTAACAACATGGTGGAAGCAGCTGCCGAGTCGTCAGAAGAGCTAATGGATAAGTACCTAGAAGAAGGTGATCTGTCTCGTGAAGACATCGTCGCTGGTCTGCGTGCACGTACGTTGGCGTGTGAGATTCAACCCATGCTGTGCGGAACCGCCTTTAAAAATAAAGGGGTTCAACGTATGCTAGATGCGGTGATTGAGTTTTTACCAGCACCGACCGACGTTGAAGACATTAAAGGCATCTTAGATGATAAAGATGAAACCGAAGGCAGTCGCCAATCCTCTGATGAAGCACCATTTGCTGCATTAGCGTTCAAAATCATGAACGACAAATACGTGGGCAACCTAACCTTCATCCGTGTGTACTCAGGTGTGGCCAAACAAGGCGACAGCGTTTATAACCCTGTCAAGATGAAGCGTGAACGTATCGGTCGTATCGTTGAGATGCATGCCAACAGCCAAAACGAAGTGGAAGAAGTGCGTGCAGGTGATATCGTGGCATTGGTCGGTCTAAAAGACGTGACGACTGGTGATACATTGTGTGACAACGACAACATCATCACCCTAGAACGCATGGAATTTCCTGATCCGGTCATCAGCTTGGCGGTTGAGC
>JBHCFR010000008.1:0-3038 GCA_041801945.1 Moraxella sp.
AAGCTCAGCTATGAGCAGGCGATTGCCGAAGGCTTTGCTTATGATTGGGAAAATTACACGCCGCCTGTGCCAAAAACGATGGGACAAGTGGTGCTGGACGATTATCCGCTTGAAAAGTTACTCCCTTATATTGACTGGACGCCGTTTTTTATTTCGTGGGGCTTGGTGGGTAAATACCCCAAAATCTTTGATGATGACGTGGTGGGGACAGAAGCTCGTGATTTGTACGCTAATGCCACGGCGATGATTGATAAACTGATTAATGAAAAGCTGGTTACCGCCAAAGCGGTGTTTCGCCTAGACAAAGCCAGACGCATCGCCCCTGATACGGTGGCGGTCTATGATGCAGACGGTAATGAGAGCCATCGTTTTGAGCATTTGCGTCAGCAGTCGGATAAGGTGACAGGCAAGCCCAATTATAGCCTAGCGGACTTTATCTCGCCACAGGGCAATGACTTTTTGGGTGGCTTTACCGTGTCTATCTTTGGTGCTGAAGAGCTTGCCAATGAGTACAAGGCAAAAGGCGATGACTATAACGCCATCATGGTGCAGGCGGTGTGCGATAGACTTGCCGAAAGTTTTGCCGAGCATCTGCACGAGCTGATTCGCAAAACTTATTGGGGCTATCAAGCCGATGAAAACTTATCCAATGAAGAATTGATAAAAGAAAAATATGTCGGCATTCGCCCAGCGCCGGGTTATCCTGCTTGCCCAGAACACAGCGAAAAGGGTGTGCTGTTTGACTGGCTGGACACCACAAACGCCATCGGTACTTATTTGACAGAAAGCTATGCGATGTGGCCGCCATCATCGGTATCGGGCTTTTATTATAGCCACCCTGACAGCACTTATTTTAATGTCGGTAAAATCAGCCCCGACCAATTAGAAGACTATGCTAAGCGTAAGGGCTGGGATATGAAGACCGCCGAGAAGTGGCTGAATCCGAATCTGTAATGCACGGTGACAGGCTGGCTGTGTGCGATTATGTCATGGTATCGGTAGGGCGGATATGTGCAATTATCCGTCTTATTGTACCTGATAGTGGCTTGTCTTGACAGAAATTTTGTGTTAGACTAAAAACTGTATTGATACAGTTGTATTAATACGATTTATTTTCCATCATTTGCCGTCATGTTGACGTGATAAGGATTTTAGGCATGAAACGCATTCTCCCCCTTGTGATCGCACTGGGTGCCACACCCCTAGCATTTGCCAATAGTGGCGTACCTACGTTGTTAAATGATGTATATGTGGAAGGTGAGTTGGCTTTTTTTGATTACAGTCAGAGCTACAAACAAGCAGGGGCTTCTGATGAAACTGAAAAAGTGGATGGCACCAATTATGCTCTTACTGTGGGTAAAGAGTTTGGTGATTATGATGTCTATTTAAATTATAGCAAACCAGAAGATGTCAAAGGCAGCTATACCATTGGGGCGAGCAAAGACTTTAATCAACTGACGCTAGGCTTGGAGTATGGCATACCTGTCAAAACCGAAAGCATAATTGCCCTTCCAGTGGGGAGCTACCGCACTAGTAATGAACAGAGTCACATCAGTGCCTATGCCAGTTATGACTTTAACACCCGTAACCCTGCATTGACTCCTTTTGCCAAAGTGGGCATTTCTCGTGTTTCAGGCGATAATGATACCACCTTTCTTGGCAATAACCAAACCACAACTGATTCTTTTGATTATTTAGAATATGAGATTAGCGGTGGGCTCAAATACGATATTAATCGTAATGTCCGCTTATTGGCATCAGCGACTTATACTAAGTCTAATGATTACCAAGTAGGAGCAACAACTAATGAGTATGATGGTTATAGTCTTGGGGTGGGGGCACGTTATACATTTAGATGATATTGGTTCATTCTATTAAAAACAGGCGATATGGATCGCCTGTTTTTTTGTGGATGAGATGAACTACTGCCAAAATAGTGATGTGGGGTGTTTTGGTTAAGGGTTGGTATGGCGGTATATTAATTATTTTTAATATATATTTAAAAAATAATTAATAATAACCTTTGTCCGAATGCGATGATCAGACAGTGCTTTTGGGTGCTGATGATGACCACACCAACCACACCCTAAGCCATCATCAAATCTAGCTCACACCGACACAGTCTGTCATGCAGTGCGACAAATGACATGACATCAGGACTTTGAGATATGCCAAAACTTGCCACGAACCGACACGCCCGATAGTTTTTTGCCAAAGTGTGATACTCGGCAAGCCACCCTTGGCGTAGGGCGGTCGCCTCATCATATTGCCAAAACTTTTTAGTAGGCAGCCGCCCCATCTGCCCCATAGTCATACGCCACGGCTTGCCTGTTACCCTTGCCCGAAAGCACTGCTGCACCTTGCACAGATTGGCATAGCGACTATCCACCAAAAGTTCATCAAAACACCTAAGCGTCTGCGTCTCGCTGGGCAGATAATGACGGTCGGTGGCAATGATACGAAAACCATCAGGGGTGGCGTACAGACGAAAACTCATGTCATGCGTTTTGGCAAAGGCGGATAGCTTTTCGCTGATAAACTGCTCAAATCCACCAATCTTTTGGACAACTTCCCGCCCCCAGTGTTGGATGCGTTCTTCATCTAGCCAATCTGCCACCCAAATCAGCGGCACAAAGATAGGTATCAAGAGTGCCATGGCTTTTAGGGGGTGGATAAATTGACCCAGCAGAATACAAATCAGTACCGCCACCGCAAATATCCCGTATAAAGGGGTGTCTTTTGGTTTTTTATATGCTTTTAGGCTTGCCAAATGCTCCAAAATATCATCATGATCCACGTCCAATATCATCACATCAGGCACATTAATGCAGCTTGCCCCATAGCCATTGACCGTCAGTATCGCATTATCAAAGCGTGCCAATATCTGCTCCTTGATGGGTGGTAAACCTTGCTCCGACCCCAAATAACTATCCAAGACATCTCGCCCTTTGATTGACGGGGTGTCTTGTAGTGCCAAAACCGCCGCTTGACATCGTGTTTTGGCGTGACGTAGGGCGTCTTCTTGGCTGTGATTTGAC
>JBHCFR010000009.1:0-3940 GCA_041801945.1 Moraxella sp.
AAGAGCACTGACATTACCGCCGATAAAACCAAACTCGCCACGCTCACCCACCACCACATCCAGCAGTATGAGCTCTCTGCCTGCTATCACGCACTCATCATCACTATAACGGTCAAGCTCGCTCATACGCATCAGTAGTGCATCGATGATGGGGTGCGTGCCATTATCTGATAGGCTGTCTGATGATGACTGGCTCATCTGTACGTCTCCTTATTGCAGCGGATGTCATGACCGTCTGCTTGCCACGATAGGCACTCTTGATAATCTGCCTCGGCTTGGCGGTCTAGGTTTGCCATACACGAGTACAGCGTGACGGCGACTAGGATGATGGATAGAATTTTGAAGAATGTATCAGACTGGTTGGATTGTTTATTCATAATGCAACTTACCAATTTTCATAATGCGTAATATAATACACATTATGAAAATAATAAGCAAGTATAAAATTAACATAATGTTAAAATTTTGTGCTAAAATATTCACAGGCATGAAAAAACCGCCCTTGTTGGACGGTTGTTTAAATTGTAACAAATTGTATGGTGTTAAGGATAGATAGGTGTAAACAAGTAGGTGCTAGCCATTATTGGGGCTACCAAACCGCCAAATTTTTTATAATCTCTTATCCGCTACGATACACCACGCGACCGATGATTTTTAGGCTCTCGCCGTTACTCGCATCAATGATTTTATCTCTAAATTGGTTGTTGTCACTAGACAGTCTAAGTACACCACCTCCCTCCTTGAAAATACGTTTGATCATCCAGTCGCCATCTAGCCAAATGGCGTATACTTGTCCCTCTCTGGGCTCAATATCTGAGATGTCCATACCGACCACATCTCCCTCATTGATATAGGGTGCCATGCTGTCGCCTTTGGCATAGACCATCTTAAAATTCTTAGGATTGATCCGACGCTTGGTAAAAAAACTGCCATCAAAAGGCAATAACTTTTGTAAGGGCTCAAACTCGGTAAACCCCACCCCGTCACCACAGCAAAACCTCAGATCATAGAGTTCGGAATAAAGCATGTCTTCATAAGTTTCATCGTCATCAATGATCACCTCGGGCAGATTGTCGATGAATTCATTTACATGGGACTGAGCGGAGCGTTTGCCTGTGGCGATGTAATGGGCATCTAGGTCATAAATATTTGCAAGAGCGATGATTTTATCATCAGCAATACCCCGCCAACGCCAATTTGTCACGGTCGCAGGTTTGACCCCTAGTTTTTGGGCGATAACCACATTCTTATCTTTGACAAATTCACGAAAACGCACAAAAGTATCATGCTCTTTTTTCTCATATTGATCTGACATAAGCACTCCCTTTAAATATACTCATTTTGTTAATTATACACAACTTGAATAAGGCTCGCTAGGAAAAACTCTTGCAATAAATTTTCATAACGTATATAATTTAATAAACAAATTGAAAATATCGGAGTAGTGACGATGACTGATCAAGAGCTATTAAAAAGATTGGGCGGCGTGCAAGCGGTGGCTCGCTTTTTTGGCTATAACTATAACACCGTTTATAACTGGACTTATCGTGGCATACCTCCCAAAATCAAAGTCAAGCACCCTGAGTACTTTTTAAGTGACAATCCGCCCAACCTAAAACATCAGAATAACAATGTATAACCCAAAGCAAAACCCCCAAGTGGTTCAGACTTGGGGGTTAAAATGCTTAAATTGCACAATAAGCAGGATTATTATATGACAAATTTACCCCAAATTCAAGCACATGACACGCTTATGCAAGCGGTGAATGCTCGTGAGCTACATCAATTTTTACAAAGCCGTCAGCAATTTGCCGATTGGATTAAAAACCGTATCACTGATTATGATTTTGTGGAAAATCAAGACTTTGTTTGCGTTTCAGAAAATTATGAAACCCAACGAGCGGACGGACAACGGGGTATTGCCACCCGAAAAGAGTTTTATATCACCCTAGACATGGCAAAAGAGCTGTCTATGGTGGAGCGTAACGAGCAGGGCAAGATGGCACGGCGATATTTAATTGAGTGTGAGAAACGCTTGCATGCCCCCAAGGAGCTTAGCCGTCTTGAAATATTACAGCTTGCCATACAGACCGAGCAGGAGAATACCGCCTTGCGTGCCACCCTTGACATGGCACGCCCCAAAATCGCCCATTATGATCGCATCGTACAGCGTGATGGGCTGATCAATGCCTCACAGATTGGTGCTAAGATTAACATATCCGCTGTTCGTCTTAACAAGCTCCTAGATGACTTTGGGGTGTATAACAAAGCCGTCAAACGTAACAATCGCACCTTTAATCATTGGTTTATTGCTCATGGCTTTGGGGTGATGAAACAGACCAGTACAGGACATGAACAGGCATTATTCACTCATTTGGGTGAAGCATGGGTGATTGAGAGATTGTCTTGTGAAGGGGTGATTGCATGACACGCCCACGCCTAGACTTTGACTACATCAAAAGCCAAGCCACAGGCAACTATGTCAGCCGTATTTTCCCTGCGGTCGGTATCCGCCTGCATGGCAATGGTAAAAAACATCAGCCTTGTCCCTTATGCGGTGGCTCTGATCGCTTTCGCTGCGATGATAAGGGCGGCAGCGGTTCATGGATATGTAATCAATGCGGTGCTGGCACAGGCTATATGCTCGTGCGAGACTACACGCGTAAAGATGCCTATGAGACACACGCCCTCATCGCGGATATCCTGGGCATTGATGGCGGTAAGGAGATCAGTGATGACGATCGCAGGGCATGGGCAGCCGCCCAGTCTGAGCGAGAGTCGGCTGAGAAGGCGGCGAAGAAACAGGCTCGCCAAGCCGCCGCTAAATCCGCCCAAGAGCGTTTTAATGTCGCCAGCCCTCGCATCACGCACGCCTATCTAACCAAAAAAGGCGTGAGTGCCTACGGACTAAGAGTGGACAAACAAGGCAACCTGCTCATCCCCCTGTATTTTCATAACACGAGTACGGGTAACATCACGCTGTGTAATGTCCAGTCCATTGACAAAGACGGCAATAAGCTCTTTGTCAAAGACGCACTGGTTGGCGGTGCGTTCTACACCATTGGCGATGTGCTAGGCGGTGATGCCATTTTGATTTGTGAAGGCTATGCCACAGGGGCAAGTATTTATGAGAGCATTGGTGGCAGCTATCCTGTCATCATCACCTTTAATGCTGATAACATGGCAAAATGTGCGTCTATCATCCGCACGTTATACCCCAATCATCGCTTGATTTTTTGTGCCGATGACGATAAAGCCACCGAACAAAAGACAGGTAAAAATCCAGGGCTTACCAAAGCCCACGAATCCGCCGACGTCACACAGGGCGAAGTTATCAGCCCTGACTTTGGCGATGATGAACGCACACTCACAGGGGAGCTGACCGACTATAACGACTTGCACGCTCATTTTGGTAGGGATGTGGTAAAAGCTCAAATCACTCACGCCCTAAATCACCCACGCCCCAAAGTCAGCACGGATACAAGCAATGGCTACACCCTAGATTATCTTATTGAAAATTTTGCTCAAATCAAAGACATAGGCAAAATCACCAACAAAATCTATGACATGGTCAATGTCACCGAGATGACAAAAACGCATTTCATGGGACTTGTGGGTAAAGAGCTTGCCAATGCGTGGTTATTTAGCGGTAAGCAAAAAACGATTTCACGCCAAACTGTCCGTGCCGAGATTGCCAAACAAACCGTCAAAGAGCACCAAAGTATTTTTGACCAGTATTGGTACATCCAAGGCACCAAAGAAGTGTTTAATTTTAAAACAGGCAAAAGACAGCCCATTGAGACGCTCCGCCTGGAATATCCCAATGAATTTGAAGCGTGGAATAAATCTGAATACCGTCAAAAAGTAGAGTCGCACAACATTTGGTTTGACCCCACCAAAAAACGCACCCCAAAAGACGGCGAAAATCATATTAACACCT
>JBHCFR010000010.1:0-2563 GCA_041801945.1 Moraxella sp.
ATACCACCGATCCAAGAGTGACCTCCAAAGCCAAAAAGCTAGATAAAATCACCTTTGAGGAGATGCTAGAAATGGCATCACTGGGTTCAAAAGTGCTACAAATTCGCTCAGTGGAATTTGCTGGTAAATATAAAGTGCCACTTCGTGTCCTGTCTAGTTTTGATGAGGGTACAGATGGTGCATTTGATGATGAATTTAAACAAAATGTCGGTACTTTGATTACCGTTGACGAAGGAGATGATATGGAACGTGCTGTAATCTCAGGCATTGCCTTTAATCGTGATGAAGCAAAAATCGTTGTCTTGGGTGTGCCTGATCGTCCAGGTATTGCCTCGGCGATTTTGAGCCCTATTGGTAAAGCCAATATTGAAGTGGACATGATCATTCAGAACATCTCTGAAAATGGTGTCACCGATTTTAGCTTCACCGTACCTCGTGGCGACTTTGATAAAGCCATGAAAATCTTAAATGAGAAGGTCAAAGATGAGATTGGAGCGACCAACGTGGTAGGCACCAATGATGTGGTGAAAGTTTCTATTGTCGGTGTGGGCATGCGTTCTCATGCAGGGGTGGCAAGTAAAATGTTTGAAACATTGGCGTCCGAGCACATTAATCTACAAATGATTTCCACCTCTGAGATTAAAGTGTCTGTACTCATCAAAGAAGAGCATTTAGAAAAAGCGGTGAAATCTCTGCACACGGCTTTTGGGCTTGATCGTGAAGACGGTGAGAGTAAAGTGGCAGGGTTGTAAGTTGTGATGATGACAACAATGACCTGATCAGTCATCATCATTGCGTAAAATTTCACAAAAACAGCTGACAAGCTTGTGAAGAAGTTTTATAATAGAAATTTGGGTAACTTTACTTTAAAAAGCACTTTTTGTAGCAAGGAGCTATTATGTTAATTCTAACCCGTCGTGTCGGTGAGACTTTAATGATTGGCGATGAAGTCAGTGTTACTGTGCTTGGTGTCAAGGGGAATCAGGTTCGTTTGGGTGTGAACGCACCTAAGGACATCGCTGTCCATCGTGAAGAGATTTATCAGCGTATACAGCATGAACGCTCTATGCAGATGCACATGAGCCATTTGGAGCAGGGTGGTAATTTTGCCCCACCATCGTTTGACGATGATGATTACTTTAATCGCTAATGGGTGACACATGAAAAATATTGATGTTTCACGTCTATTGCATGGCATAGATTTGGGTCAGCTGACCTTTGCAGATATTCTTGCTTTTATTGATGCTCATTTTATCTACACACCCGTGACTTTTTATAATGGTGAAATGGTAAACGCCCTAGGTGTCAATGAAGGCTCTGCTAAAATATTTAGTTTCGCTAAATTGCATGGTTTAAATCAGTTAGATACCCTAAAACTCTTTGCTGAGCATTATCAAGCCGTGTTAAACACGCCAAATGGTGTGGATCATGCCAACATTCGTAACTTTATGCACTATGGCTGGCAAGGCTTTGGCATGCCGGTTTCTGCATTAACACCCCGCTAACTCAAAAAAGCCCAAATTTTAAAAATTTTACTTGAAAATTAGGTAGAATTCATGTAGAATTTGGGCTTTGATTTTTCTGTCATCTCTGAGTTATTGTCGCCTTTAACAATAATAACAAGCTGACGCCACCGACAAGTTTGAATGATTTGCCCAGTCCATACCTACTTTAACGGCGACCATTCAAACGGCACAACCGATACCGCTCAATATCCGTGCCATATCGTAATATAGGAGTTCATCATGTCTCGTGTATGCCAAGTTACTGGAAAACGCCCACTCGTGGGTAATAATGTATCTCATGCTAACAATAAGACCCGTCGTCGTTTCTTGCCAAATCTACACAACCATCGCTTTTGGGTAGAATCTGAAAATCGCTTTGTTCGTCTTCGTGTATCATCCAAAGGGATGCGTATCATTGATAAGCACGGCATTGATAAAGTGCTTGCTGATCTACGTGCCCAAGGTCAAAAGATTTAATTTAGCAAAAGGATACTACCATGAGAGATAAAATCAAACTCGTTTCTACGGCTGGCACTGGTTATTTTTATACCACCACCAAAAACAAACGCACCATGCCTGGCAAAATGGAAATCAAGAAATTTGATCCTAAAATTCGCCAACACGTTCTGTTCAAAGAAGCAAAAATCAAGTAATTGATGATGCCTAAAAACCAAATTTGATGTTCAAATTTGGTTTTTTTATGCCATTTCATCAGGTTCGTCGTCTTTTAATGTGTATCCAATGTGTATCCTATGAAAGCTGGTAAATTTGGGTAAAAGGCATGATTTTGTACTTTTTTGTCAGGTCATGTGTTTGCTGGGCAAAACAAAAATCCCTTAAAATAAACCATTTTAAGGGATTTTTATCATCTAAATGATGGTGCCCGGGGCCGGACTTGAACCGGCACGCTCAAAAGAGCGAGGGATTTTAAATCCCTTGTGTCTACCAATTTCACCACCCGGGCAAATTACTTGCTATTAATGGAGGCTGGGGTCGGAATCGAACCGGCGTACACGGAGTTGCAGTCCGCTGCATGACCACTCTGCCACCCAGCCATC
>JBHCFR010000011.1:0-2726 GCA_041801945.1 Moraxella sp.
AACAAAGCCCCGCCCCACTGCATGGCATTAATGGGTTTATGCAGCCAAAAATAGTCTATCAGTAACGCTGCCACAGGCTCACTGAGTAGCAATAATCCTGTTAAAGATAAAGCAATCTTGGGGATAGAGTAAGCAATCAGCCCCCATGCCATGCACTGCATGACCGCACCATACACCAAAATCCAGCCCCACTCGCTAAGTGTGGTTGGCATGATTTTACCCACGTCAAAAATCAGCATGAGCGGTAAGAGCAACATGGCACCTCCCATTCCCACTAGGGTCATCATGGGAAATATTGCCACGCTGGCAATCTCGTTCGTACGTCTGACAAAAGCCATGGATACCGCCAAAAACGCCCCTGACAAAATCCCTGCAACAAAGCCCCACAAGGCAGACTGATTGTGGGCAAACTCAGGACTGGCGATGAGTGCCACACCACCAGAGGCTATCACCAAACTAAATAACTGTAATTTACTCTGACGCTCCCCAAACCAAGCAAAGGCAATGAATGCCAAAAAGAAAATCTGCAAACTATTTAGCAGTGTAGAAATGCCTGGACCAACAGCATAGATACTCTCATGCCACAGTGCCAAGTCTAGCCCTAATGCCGCCCCTAAGATGAGGGCAAGTGTCACCGCCTTAGGTGAGCTTGGAAAATGCTGACGAAAAACCATGCTAAGCACCCAAAAAATCAAGGCTGAGATGGTAAGACGCCAAAATGCCATGGCATAAGCTCCCACGCCATTGACATGGACCACGATAAGACTGCCCAGTCCAAATAACACGCAGCCAATGACTAGCCCTATCATAGAAAATAAGTTTTGGGGACGGTCTGTTTTGACATCTGCTCGCATAATCTTACTCTTATTGTCATTTAAATTTGGCGATGACAAACTCATTGGCAAGGCGGTTTTATTCCCCAACTGCCCTGCCATGTGTGCTTAATAAAGCCAAAAACTCATCTTCGCTCACCACACGCACACCAAGTTCATTGGCTTTGTCTAGTTTTGAGCCTGCCTTCTCGCCTGCCAATAATGCGTGCGTCTTGGCAGATACCGATCCTGATACTTTTGCTCCGAGTGCCTGTAAGTGGGCTTTTGCCTCATCTCGTCCCATGAGGGATAATGTGCCTGTGACCACCCATGTTTGACCATCAAGAGGGACATTCACTGTCTCTTTGGTTACCGTCTGCCAATGCACCCCCAAAGCCATGAGTTCATTGACCACACTGACGTTATGCTGGGTACAAAAAAAGTCATGAATACTCTGAGCGGTGATACTGCCGATGTCAGTCACTTTTAACAAATCCTCCACACTCGCCTGTTGTAGATGCTCCAATTGACCAAAATGCTCACTCAAATTTAACGCCGTACTCTCACCGACGCCACGAATGCCTAAGGCGAAGATAAAACGGGGCAATGTGGTGGATTTAGACTTCTCTATGGCGGACAAGATATTGGCAACAGATTTTTCGCCCAAACCTTCTAAATTTTGCAGGACATCCACTTTGTCTGATAGACGATAAATGTCGGCAACCGTCTTGATGAGCCCCATGTCAAAAAACTTAACCAGCCACTGACTGCCCAGCCCATCAATGTCCATCGCTCGGCGTGAGACAAAGTGCTTTAAGGCTTCTTGGGCTTGGGCAGAGCAAACCAGACCACCAGTACAACGGGCAAGTGCCTCACCCTCGGGTAATACCACAGGAGACTTACAGACAGGGCAAGCCTCTGGCAGACTGATGGCACGCACGTCATCCCCACGCAACTCATGCATCACGCCAGAGACTTTGGGGATGACATCACCTGCCCGATGAATGCTGACAATGTCGCCTATCATCACGCCAAGCCTTTGTATCTCACCAAAATTATGCAAGGTAACATTGCTCACCACCACCCCTCCCACAGGTACAGGGTCAAGCTTACCCACGGGCGTCAGCTGCCCTGTTCGCCCAACTTGCCATTCTACCTCGAGCAGACGTGTTGTGGCGACTGTGGCAGGAAATTTATAAGCGGTCGCCCAACGTGGTTCACGACTTAAAAATCCCAAATCATTTTGCAGAGCCAATGAATTGACCTTGACCACCATACCATCAATCTCAAAAGGCAAACTCTCTCGCTCCTGCACGGTACTCTGGTAAAAATCCTCGATTTCATCTAGGTTTGTCACCACCTTAAAAGGGGAGACATCAAAACCCTGCGACTGCAAAAAAGCCATTGCACCGCTTTGGGTGGTGATGTCCATCGGCAGACCTTGATTGACCGAATAACCATAAAAGGCAAGTGGGCGTGCTTTGGCGATGGCAGGATTTAGCTGACGTAAACTGCCAGCAGCGGCATTTCTAGGGTTGGCAAACCCCTTTTCGCCACGCTGCAAGTGCATCTTATTTAACTTTAAAAAGCCCGCTTTTGGCATCAGAACCTCGCCACGCACCTCTAATAGTGGGATGTGACTGGCTTTATCAAGCACAAGCGGTAGGTTACGAATGGTGCGGACATTGTGCGTGATGTCCTCACCGACCCTGCCATCGCCCCGAGTGATGGCTTGACTAAAAACGCCGTGTACGTATTTTAAAGACACCGCCAAACCATCTAGTTTGAGTTCCATCTCAAACTTGGGATTTTTATTTTTGTCATCTAGGCGGTCGTTGATGCGACGCACAAAATTCATCATGTCCTCTGGTGTAAACACATTACCCAAAGAGAGCATTGGTAAATCGTGTGCCA
>JBHCFR010000012.1:0-13773 GCA_041801945.1 Moraxella sp.
CATGCCGCCATCATGCCATCATCATGCTGTTTTTGAGCTTGCAAAGAAGTCTGCTCATTGCTCTTGACGGCTTATTTCTTGTCTGTGCTCTATTTAATGCTCTATTTGGTGTTCTCTTTGTCGTCATGTTGCCACTGCAATAGACGCGTTACGATTTTGCCAAACAACGTGTTCTTTTTGTATTCGCCTTTTTTGTTTTTGTCATGTATGGGCATGTTGGTCAAGATGAATAGGGCATCATAAATCGTGTCCACAGCATACACATGAAACTGCCCGCACGCCACCGCCTGTACGATGTTATCAGGCAGCATGAGCTGTCCGATGTTGGTTTTTGGGATGATGACGCCTTGTTCGCCTGTCAGACCACGCTCAACACAAGCATCAAAAAAGCCGATGATTTTTTCATTGACACCACCAATGGCTTGGGCTTGTCCGAGCTGATTCATGGAGCCGGTGATTGCCAGTGATTGATTGAGCGGCACAGAAGACAGGGCAGACAGCAGCACAGCACATTCAGCCAGTGTTGCCGAATCCCCATCAATATGAGCATAGCTTTGCTCAAAAGCAAGACTGGCTGAGAAGTTAAGTTCTGCAAATTGGCTAAATAAGGCACGTAAAAAGCTGGTCATGATGAGAATGCCCTTGGCGTGCAGACTGCCACCGAGCTCCACATCTCTTTCAATGTCCAAAATCTCGCCCGTGCCAAACTTAGGAGCGATGAGGGCTGTTAGGCGGGCAGGCAGCCCAAACTCACTGTCAGCATAGGCAATCACGGTCAAAGCGTTGATTTGCCCGACGGTGTGCCCCTTTGTCATCAAGAGCTGCTGACCATTTTGAATCTCTTGCCAATAGAGCTCTTTTAGGTAGCCTTTTCGCTCTTTCATCTCTTCTAAGGCTTGTTTGACATGATGCTCATTGACGGTTTTTTTTTGGGATTTATCATGGGATAAATAAAACTGCCTTGCCGACTCTGCCACAAGCTGTAATAAGCGGTCACTATGAAAATCTAATCTGTCCTTATCATCAGCATAGACCGACAATTCATCTAATATCACCCCAAAGGCGGTATGATCAAAGGCTGGCAGGGCTTGTTTTTTTATCATGTCCGCGATTTTTTGGATGATAAATCGTTCGCTGTCTTTATTTCTGGGTAGCCGATCATTAAAGTCCGCCCTGATTTTAAACAAGCTGTTAAATTCTGGCTCAAATTCTAATAACTCATAATATAAATCAGGCTCTCCCAATAAGATGACCTTTACCGACAAAGGCGTGCTGTCAGGCGTCAGTGACACCGAGCCTGTTAAGGTCAGCATTTGTTCTAGGCTGGATATGGACAGCTGCTTGGATTGCAACGCCCGCTTTAAACCTTGCCAAGCATAGGGGTGCTCTAATAACGAGGAGGCTTCTAGTAGTAAATAGCCGCCATTGGCTTTATGCAGTGCCCCTGCTCGTATCATGCTGGCATCGGTCAGGATGGTGCCAAGCTGTGTGGTGTGTTCTATGTGTCCCAACAGATTGGGATGAGTTGGCATGTCCTCAAAGACGATGGGGGCACCGCTGTCTGGCGTATGACTGACCGCCACATTGACATAATAGCGATTGGGAATGTTGCCCACGGTTTTGACCATGAAATCCTCATCATGCTCCACGATAAATAAAATATGGTCAATGACGTCTTTTTGATAGTCTTTAAGATACTGGGCGATTTTTTTATCATAAAGGGTTTTATTGCTCGTGTATTTTTTGGTGAGTGGGTTAAATAAGGGATTCATGATTTTGGTAAGAAACATTTCATGAAGCTCATCTATTTTTTGATTAACATCATCATCTAAATTATCAAGTTCAATATTGATTTTGGCGAGTTTTTTTTGTAATTTGCTAAGTGCGACATCATCAATGGGTTTTTGCTCGTCAATGACGGTAAATACCGCTTTTTGGTCGCCAGAGTGAAGCAGGGTCAAATTATGATTTTTGGCAGCATCATTGATCTCATCCATGAGTATTCGCTCTTGTTTTTGGGCGGATTGTTTGATGGCGTTAATGCTGTTTTGATAATGAATGCTGTTAAACTTGGCGATGATTTTCTGATACAGTCTGTGCCAAAGTTTGTGCATGTCCTTGGCAAAAAGAGTCCCTTGACCGCTTGGCAGGGTCAATGCCATGGGCGTGCGAGGTTTGTCAAAGTTGTGCACATACACCAAATCGGGGGGCGTTGGCTCATGGCGTGCCCGCTCGGCAAGCAGGTGCATGATGAGTGTGCGTTTGCCAAGACCGTTTTCGCCAACAGCAAAGACATGATAGCCATTTGCCTTGATGTCAAGTGCGGTCTGTATGGCATTGACGGCACGATGTTGCCCAAAAGTGTGGGGCATGGCTGGCACGTCATCGCTTTTTTTGGGTAGGGCGGCGATGTCGGTGTAGCGTTTTAGGGCGGTACAGGGCAGGCGATAGGCGGCAAATAAATCTGTGTGGGTCGTGTTCATAAAATCAAGGAGTGATAAAAGTGGCTGTGTGTTTGGTTGTCTGGCAAGGGCTGATGAGTACTTTTAAGTTTGGTGGGTGCTGCCAAAGTAAGTGAGCGTGGAACAATAAAGGGGTGAGAGCATAAAGACAAAAGGCTTTTTCATGAATGTAGAAAATCTGATGATGACAGGGATATTGTAACAGATAATAGTGTGATAAAATAGTGTGATGGAGCGGACTTACCAATCAGGGCGTTTTAAATCAAGGTGTTTTTGACAGGGCATTTTTGATTGACGTTGATTTTAAAATCGTGATAAGGCACTTAAAATCGTGATAAGGCAAAGATAGGCTACTCCACGTCAAAAAACAGACAAGACAGAAAAAGACAAGCGATGACACCTTACCATAAAATATCTGATGACGCCAAAGCGTTTGCCGATGATTTAGAGCAGTTTGCCCAAGCGTTACATCTCACCTTTACAGACAGACAAATCAACCAGCTGCTTGGCTATTTGGATCATCTGCTGCTCTGGACAAAGGCGTACAATCTGACCGCCATTACCGACCCCAAGGAGGCTTTTGTCAAGCACCTCTTAGACTGTTTGGCGGTGGTGGCTGATTTGCCATTTTTTGAGCACTCTGATGTCGGCATTCTTGACATCGGTACAGGGGCGGGGCTGCCTGCGGTGATTATCGCCATCATGAAACCCGACTGGCACATCACCGCCCTTGACAGCAATGGCAAAAAAGTGCGTTTCATTCGTCAGATGGTAGGCGAGCTTGGTCTGACCAATCTGACACCAGTGGCGAGTCGGATTGAGGAATTTGATGGTGAGTTTGATGTTATCACCTCTCGTGCTTTTGCCAGCTTGACCGATTTTGCGACGCTTGCCAAACCTTATCTCAAACCAGATGGCATGCTGTATGCCATGAAAGGCAAAGCACCGAGCGTGGATGATCTGACGGCTTTGAGCGACTGGCAGACACACACCAAAACCATCCAAGTCCCAGAGCTTGGCGATGACAGATGTGTGGTGTATTTAGGGCGTACCAACAGACATAATGAGTGTCAAGCATGAAAATTTAAGAGGCAAATCGGCAGAGGGGGTGATGACATCAGAAGCTTTTGATGTAGCCATGAAAAGCCATGCCAAGCACTCTGCCAGAGGCACCTTGATGAGCGAGCCTCCTACTTCATGTGTCGCCACAAAAAAGATGGCAGCCAAACAGACCGAGCATTGAACGTATTGATGAATTTTAAAGATTTATGAATTTTAAAGGCATTTTATGGAACTAATCGCAATCGCCAATCAAAAAGGCGGCGTCGCCAAAACCACCACCGCCGTGAATCTGGCATCGGCTTTGGCACAGATCGCTCAGAAGAGGGTTTTGCTCATTGACCTAGATGCACAGGGCAACGCCACAACCAGCCTAGGATTGGATAAGAACAGCCTAAGACAAACGGTGGCAGATGTGCTCTTAGATGAGGTGGCACTGACCGATGCCATTATTGGTGCTGCACATCTTGATGTGTTGGGGGCAAATCGGGATTTGGCAGGTATGGACGTGTCATTGGCAGATGTCCCAGACGCACCGTTTTTATTAAAACATGCCATCGCAAAGAGCCGATTGGATTATGATTATGTCATCATGGACACTGCACCAAGCCTTAGTATGCTGACGGTGAATGCCTTGGTTGCCACAGAGGGCGTGATTATCCCCATGCAGTGCGAGTATTTTGCCCTTGAAGGCATCGTGGATCTCATGGATGCCATCAGTAAGCTGACCCAAATCAATCCCAACCTCTACATTCGTGGCGTGGTGCGGACGCTGTATGATGGACGCAGCATGCTCGCCCAAGACGTCTCAGCAGAGCTGTCTCATCATTTTGGGGAGAAGCTGTACAAGACTGGTATTCCAAAGAGTATTCGTCTTGCCGAAGCCCCAAGTTTTGGTAAATCCATTTTTGATTATGAAAAATCCTCAAAAGGAGCAAGGGCTTACCATCAACTGATGAATGAAGTCATGCTACAACATCGCCAAACGGCACGTTAAGCACCCAGAGGTATGAGTATGGCGACACATGGCACTTGTGTAAGAACAAAATATTAAGCCATGAGAAACAATGCTTTAAAAATTCTTTTATTTTATGGTAAAATGACCTGTTTTTTGTGTAAAATTGGTGTAATTTGGCATGACAAAAAAGCGTGGGCTGGGCACTAAGCGTGGTTTAGATGCCTTGATGGGGAATATTAAACGTGAAAGAGACTTGACCGCAGAGGCGATTTTGCCAACTGCTAAGAGTACTCATGCCAACGACATGACTTATCATGATAAAGGCACCGAGCATGATGATAAATTGATTCGTGAGAGTGAGCAGGTTACTTTAATTCAGATATCGCCCGAGCGTTTGCAGTCAGGAAAATATCAGCCCAGACGAGACATCAAAAAGGAGACATTACAAGAGCTTGCTGACTCTGTACGTCAGCATGGCGTCATGCAGCCCATCGTCATTCGCCCTTTATTGGAAGGTGAGCGTCAGTCTTTGGGGGTCACTCATGAGATCATCGCAGGCGAGAGAAGGTGGCGAGCGGCTCGTATGGCAGGACTGACAAGCATTCCTGCCATTGAGCGTGTACTCTCTGACGAGGTGGCGATTGCCTTGGCACTCATTGAGAACATTCAGCGAGAGGATTTGACGGTGCTAGAACAGGCAGCGGCATTAGAGCGTTTTCATACTGAGTTTGGCATGAGCCATGCCATGATTGCCGATGTGGTGGGTAAAGCCAGAACAACCGTATCTAATTTATTAAGATTAAATGCTCTGCACGATGAAGTCAAAGCATTCATGACAGACAATCTTTTGGATATGGGTCATGCTCGTGCGCTACTGTCTTTACCCAAAGATCAGCAGCCCATCATTGCCAAAAAAATCATTCATGGCGACATGACGGTGCGAGAAGCTGAAAAACTGGTGAAGTCTATTTTAAACCCCGAACCAAAAACAGTCTCTGTCAATAGCCATGAGGTCATCGCCTTAAACCAAAAACTCTCAGACGCACTCGGAGCGACGGTGAAGTTAAAACAAGGCAAAGATGGCAAAGGCAGTGTGGAGATATTTTTTCATAGTCACGATGAGCTTAGTGAATTACTGACACAGCTTGGCGTGACAAAATCTTGATTCTTGATGATGACAAATAATTGTCATTAATTATTCATAGCAGTGAAATGGTGTAATTATGTGGGAGCTTGTCAAAGCAGGTGGCTGGCTAATGCTACCGATCATCCTATGCTCTATCGTAGCGTTGGTGATTATTATTGAGCGTAGCAAGGTGTTACGCATGGGTGTGATTGCCCCAAATGGACTAAGGGAGCATCTGATTGAGCAGCTACGCACCAAAGGCGATATCGCCAAAAGTGCCCTGACCGATATCAGAGATGAATCGCCATTGGGCGATGTATTGGCGACAGGACTGCTTTATCGTCAGTACGGATTAGACAGTATGACCATGCACATGCAGAACCGTGCCAGTGTACAAATCCATGCCTTAGAAAAGAACATCAACATGCTCGGTACGATTGGGGCGATTGCACCGCTACTTGGGCTTTTGGGGACGGTGCTTGGTATTATCGTCTCATTTTTGGCGGTGACCGATGGTTCTATGCAAGACCCTGTCATGCTCGCATCAGGGGTTTCTCAGGCACTCATCA
Source organism: Moraxella sp. (assembly GCA_041801945.1). Lineage (GTDB taxonomy): Bacteria > Pseudomonadota > Gammaproteobacteria > Pseudomonadales > Moraxellaceae > Moraxella. The sequence goes on from JBHCFR010000012.1 coordinate 6,175, forward strand.
CCACAGCAGGAGGGATGTTTGTTGCCATTCCTGCACTCATGGCGTATCGCTATTTTCAAAGGCGTATCGTGGACATCAACGCCAAACTTGAAACCGAAGCGGGTCTTCTGATTCAAGAACTCCAAGACCATCAGCTCATGAAAAAAATCATCTATGCAGATGATTTGGGCTCGGAGGAGTCCAGTGGTTTTGAGACAAGAGCTAAACCTGTGTCTATTGTCAATACCAGAAAAATTGATGATGTCATCAATCAAAAGTGAGGTCTGTCATGCGATTTCGCAAACCAGTTGTTGAGCCTTTGGAGATCAATCTTACGCCCATGATTGACTGTCTGCTTTTTTTGATTGTCTTTTTATTAATGGCGACCACCTTTAACCATTTTAGCCGCATTAACATCGTTCTGCCAGAAGCAGAAGGGGTGGCAGTTGCCAACGAAGGCAAACAAATAGAAGTGGCAGTTCAAAAAGATGGCAGTTATTTGGTCAATGGACTTGCTTTGGGATCAAGCACAGAAGCAGAGCTCATTAACATGCTCCAAAAAGAAGCAGGGGGCGATCGTAAACAGCTCTTTGTCATCGCTGCCGATGCTGAGGCATCTCATCAGTCGGTGGTGAGAGTGATGGATGTGGCAGGTAAAATGGGTTTTTTAAACCTAAACATCAGCACCGTGGTTCCTGCTTCTGGCAAGCAGTAAATAGACCAATTCGTTGATACAGTGCCAACTTTGTATCATCACCAAAATCTGATTCATAAACCACCATGTCCAAACCTATCCCCAAATCTGACTTTGACCCCAATGATAAATTGGCGGTCTTTTTGCGTCTGACAAGCTATCTCAAACCTTATTGGTGGGCGGCGATTTTGATGGTGCTTGGCATGGTGCTGAGTGCTGGCTCAGAGGTTGCCAGTGCTAAGCTGTTTGAATTCATCATTGATGCCATCAACAGTGATGACAAGCAAGGCAAATTCTGGTTTCCGTTCTTGGTGATTGCTTTGTTTTTCTTTCGGGGGCTTGGGGCTTTTTTGGGTGGGTATTATTCTGCTTACATCTCTCGCAATCTTATCTATCATCTGCGTGTGGCGTTATTTGAAAAGCTACTTCGCCTGCCATCAGACTTCTACCTGAATCATCCTGCGGGCACCATTTCATCCAAACTCATCTTTGATGTGGAGCAAGTGACCGCAGGCAGCAACGAGGCCATTACCACCTTGCTCAAAGAAGGTCTGACGGTCATTGCCTTATTTGGTTATCTTTTTTATAGTAACTGGCGATTGACTTTGGTGCTCATGATTGTTGTGCCGCCGATTTTTTGGATCATCAAACAAGTCTCCAAAAAATTCTCCGTACTCTCCACCGGCATCCAAGAGACGATGAGCACAGTGAGTCACATCACCAATGAAGCGGTGACAGGCTATCAAGTGGTGAAAAATTATGGGGGACAGGCGTATGAGGCAGATAGGTTTAATAAGGCAAGCTTAGATAATCTACAAAAAGCCATGAGGATTACCGTCATCGCCAGCATTAACTCACCGCTCATACAGCTCCTCATGGCAACAGGTATGTGTTTTGTGGTCTGGCTCTCGCTTCGCCCAGAGGTGCTGGGCGGCATGACAGCAGGGCAGTTTGCCTCCTTTCTGATTGCCGCAGGACTGCTCGCCCGACCTGTAAAGGCTCTGACCGATGTCAATCAGAAATTACAACGCGGTTTGGCAGGGGGAGCGTCTGTTTTTACCTTACTGGACGCACCCGAAGAGCGTGACACCGGCACACTAACACCCAAGATAGAGGGGAGTATTCGTTTTGTTGATGTTGTCTTGACTTATGAGAGTGGCGTGCAAGCCATCAAGAACCTAAATCTTGATATTAGAGCAGGCGAGACCATCGCGGTGGTGGGGCGTTCAGGTTCTGGCAAGAGTACTTTGGTCAATTTGCTGACCCGCACACTCACGCTAACATCAGGGCAAATTTTAATTGATGACATCCCCATTAATGACATCAAACTGGCATCTTTGCGTGAGCAGATCGCCATGGTCAATCAGCAGGTGACGCTGTTTTTGGATACGGTGGCTCATAACATTGGCTATGGTGCATTATCTGACAAATCTCGTGATGACATCATCAGGGCGAGTCAATCTGTCTATGCTCATGATTTTATCATGAATCTGCCAAATGGCTATGACAGTTTTATCGGAACAGACGGCTCACAGTTGTCTGGCGGTCAGCGTCAAAGACTCTCCATCGCTCGGGCATTATTAAAGGACGCGCCAATCTTGATTTTAGACGAGGCGACCTCTGCTCTGGACAATGAAAGCGAGTATTATATCCAAAAAGCGTTGGAGACCACCATGAGAGGACGCACCACATTGGTCATCGCTCATCGTCTATCCACCATCGCCAATGCTGATCGCATTATCGTCATGGACAAAGGGCAAATCGTGGAGTCTGGCACGCATGATGAGCTGTTTGCCAAAGGGGGTATGTATCGCACCATGTATGAGCGAACCTTTGATGAAAAAAACGAGATGGAGTAGGTGATTTGAAATGAAAAACCTAGAACTTCTCATGACAAAAGCATGGCAAAATCGCTCGCCCTTGCTCGGTGCTCTTGCCCCTTTATCCGCCCTATATGGTGTGGTAGGACGTGTGCGTAAATCATTGTATGATCATGGCAAATTGACAAAATATCACGCCAGCATTCCTGTCATGATCATCGGGAATATCACGGTGGGAGGCAGTGGCAAAACACCGCTCATCATCGCACTTGTTGGTTATTTGCAAAGCAGGGGCGTTAAGGTTGGTGTCATCAGTCGTGGTTATGGACGAGAGGGGAGCTCGCCTGCCTTGGTGCTGCCAGAGAGTACCCCCAAAGAAGTGGGTGATGAGCCGTGCTTGATCGTCTCAAAAACGGGCGTGCCGATGGCGGTGGGAGCAAATCGAGGGCAAGCGATAGATTTGCTGTTAGAGCACCACCCTGATTTGGAGCTTATCATTGGTGATGATGGACTGCAACATTATGCCCTACACCGTGATGTAGAATGGATTGTCGTTGATGGTGTGCGTGGCTTTGGTAATGGTAAGCTCTTCCCCCAAGGTTTTTTGCGTGAACCGCTTGACCGCCTAAGGGGGGCAACCGTGATTTATCATGATGTGCGACAGGATAGGTATGATGACCATGCCCTGCTCATGCATCTCACCCCAAGCACGCCTGTACCGCTTTTGCAAAAAGAGGGTATCTTGCCACCTCAAAAGGTCTATGCCGTGAGTGGCATTGGTTATCCTGCCCGTTTTTTTGGGACGTTAAGCGAGTTGGGCTTTCAAGTGGTGGAATGTGCCTTTGGTGACCATCATGATTTTAGCTTGGATGACCTGATGGGACTGTCTGATTTGCCGATAGTGACCACCAGTAAAGATGCGGTAAAATTGACTGAACTTGCCAGATGCCACCGACATGCGATATTTGAGAACATTTGGGTGCTGCCTGTGCAGGCGGTATTATCAAAAAGCGTCTATGATGAGATGGATGGGGTGCTGGCAAGGCTTGACATCATAAGATAAGAGGTGCTATGGGTCAGAGGTACCCTTACCCAAATCACCAATTTATCTCAAAATAAGTAAGATTTGACGTTAATTGCAGTACTCATACCAAACGCCATGTTAACAACTAGGAAAAACCATGACAATCAAAACCCACATCATCATCCCTGCTCGCTACAAATCCACTCGCCTACCTGCCAAACCCTTGTTAGACATTCATGGCAAGCCCATGATTCTATGGACAGCCCAAAAGGCACTGCAAGCAACCTTTGCCGACAGTGTGTGCGTGGCAACGGATGATGAGCGGATTTTTGAGGTGTGTGAACAAGCAGGCGTCCCTGTGCTGATGACAGGGGATCATACATCAGGAACGGACAGGCTTGGCGAGGTGGCAAATTTTTTGGGTCTGTCCGATCATGACATCGTCATCAACATGCAAGGCGATGAGCCACTGGTGCCGCCTGTACTGTTAGAACAAGTCAAAAATTTATTAATCAATAACCGTGATTGTGTCATGGCGACCTTATGTGAAACCATTGATAATTATGAGGATTTTCATAAAAATTCTGTGGTGAAAGTCGTCAAAGCGGCCAATAAAGCCCTGTATTTTAGCCGTAGTCCCATACCCTATGATAGAGATGGACAGTTAACAGGCGAGCTTGGCACGAGTCCCAAAAATGCCTATCGTCATCTGGGTCTTTATGCGTATCGCGTGGGACTATTAAAGACGTTTGGAACATGGACACAAGGCGAGCTTGAACGTTTGGAGAGCTTAGAGCAGTTACGCATTTTGGAGAATGGGCAAAAAATCGCCATTGATGTCGCTAAGGTTACTCTGCCTCTTGGGGTGGACACACAAGAGGATTTGGATAGGCTAAATGCCATGCCAATGGATGACTTTCTAAAATTCTAACATGACCGATCAAATTCAACCCCTTCCTTATTTCGCCCCTTTATTGCCTTGGCAAGCAAAGGCTTGGGAGCAGGTCATCACACAATTTCATGAGGGTAAGTTACCTCATGGGCTAATGGCGGGCGGCATGGCAGGTATTGGCAAGCGTGCTTTTGTGTGGCGATTTGCGGCGTGGTTACTTTGCGAGCACAAGACAGACCAAAGGGCGTGTATGACATGTCAAAGCTGCCACTGGCTGATGGCAGGCACACATCCTGACTTATTGGTGCTGCCCTCTGATAGACTGCCGAACTTATCCATAAATCAAGAAGAGCAGTCACCGCCTAGCGATGACAAAAAATCCTCCATAAAAATTGATGAGATACGATCGCTTCAAGAATACAGCCATGTTAAGGGGCAGGGACTGCGATTGATTGTGCTAGATGGTGCTGAGAGTTTGACCATTGGAGCGGGCAACGCTCTCTTAAAAACCCTAGAAGAACCACGGATGGGCGTGCATCTCGTGCTCATCAGTGATAATCCTGCCAAGCTCATGCCCACCATCAAGAGTCGGGTGCAAGCCTTGCCGCTTGGTCATGTTGATCATCAGATGGCACGCGCTTATGTGAACGAGCATTTGGGTGATGAAGTACTTGCCAAGCTGGCTTTAAATTTAGCAGACGGTGCGGTCTTAAAAGCGGTGGATTTGCCTAACGCAGCTTGGTTCGATAAACGCACACTTTGGCTCAAAACATGGTTTGCCCTAAGACATGGTCAGAGAACCGTGGTCAGTGCCAGTGATTACTGGCAGGGCGTGATGAGTTTTCATGACTTTGTGACCTTGACAAGGCTCATGCTCATGGAGGTACTGCGAGTTGCCTTATCTTTAGAGGGCATTCACACCGACATGGACGTGGCTGGTATGATGGAGCAGACATCAGCCCCAAGTCTTGATAAAGTAGAGAGTTTTTTGAGAAGTCTTGATGAGATGATGGTGGCAGTAGGGCAGAATGTACAAGACAAGATGGCGTATGATGAGCTGTTTTGCCAGTTGGCGGATCTATGATGCTACAAATTTTATATCAAGATGATGACTTGGTGGCTGTGAATAAACCCGCAGGCGTGTTGGTTCATCGCTCTTGGCTTGATAAGCATGAGACGCTCTTTGTCATGACGACATTAAGAGACATGTTGGGACAGCATGTTTTTCCTATTCATCGTCTGGATCGTCCCACATCAGGCGTGCTGCTCTTTGCCAAATCCTCTCACGTGGCACGGTCGCTCTCGGCACAATTTGAAAAACATACAGTACAAAAATCTTATTTGGCGGTGGTGCGTGGCTATTTGCTTGGGGAGGGTCGGATTGATTACCCTCTAAAAGTTAAATTGGATAAAATCGCCGATAAATTCGCCAAAACGGATAAAGCACCAGAGTCTGCTATCACTCATTACACGAGTCTAGCAACCGCAGAATTGCCCTTTGTCTCCACCCCAAGATACGCTACCTCCCGATACAGTCTTGTCAAGCTAACACCAATGACAGGGCGTAAGCATCAGCTTAGGCGACACATGACACACCTGTTTCATCCCATCATCGGCGACACGACACATGGTGATACTGCTCAAAATAAAGCGGTTTGGCATTTTACAGGGGTTTCACGATTACTGCTCCACGCTCATCATCTCACCTTTGACGGCATGAGCGGTCAGCGAATACAGGTGGTTGCCCCCATCGATGATGATTTTAATGGTGTGATGGAGAGATTTGGATGGCAAGGCTTAGTTGGCGGCTTGGTGGGCTAACAGCGTGCGGATGACGATAGGATGCCCAAATTGAACCAATGAAAAAGCACCATGAATGACATGATGCTTTGTGTGAAATTTAGGTCAATGATTAGCGTGTGACGGCATAACCTGCACCTGCACCGACAACAGCACCGATAGCAGCCCCTTTACCGATGTCTTTGCGGTCGCCATCATCAGTCTGGCTTAGTGCACCAATCGTGGCACCGATGGCAGCCCCACCAAGCATGGAGTTACGAGTTTGGGCGTCTGTCTGATAGGGACCACTAGCACAGGCGGTAAGAAGTATGGCAGCACCACACACGGTGGCAAGAAGTTTGGTTTTCATAAAAATCCTTAGGAGTAAGAAAGGTTGGTGCGTTAATTTTAGTGAACTAAACTTGCATGAATATAAAATTCAGTGTGTTTTAAAGGGGGTTTATATTATCCGTGCGTAAAGGATATTACCAAAATCTATCTCGCTTTTTATCGGCAGTTCTGCCAGCATCATTTGTGATATAAGATAACACAGTAAAATAAGTGCAGCTTACCATTGAATTACCCATTCATAAACCAAGTCAGCCCATGCCCTTGGGGTTTATGGTTGGCATAAGCGATAAAAACCCTCAGGTATTTTGGCGATTTTCTGCACCTTATAATCAAAAAAGACCATGCCATTTTTAACGATGGCAATCACTTTATCGTCAGATTGACGAGTGATGGTGGTATAAAGCTCAAAGCTAGATGTGCCAACATCGGAGGCTGCCAAATCAAAACGTAGCTCATCTCCATGAAAGGCTTGATTCTTATACACGATGGCAGCATCCGCCATGATGATGCCGCAGCCATCAATGTCTATCTCACTAAACCCTGCTGTTTTTAGCCAACGCAATCTTGCTTCATGAACCAGACGCAAAATGGCATCATTAGACAGATGATTGCCATAATTAATATCGCCAATTTGTACGGCGATTTTGGTTTGAAATAAGCATTCTGTTGGGGCGGTTAATTGTACTCTTGCCATATTTCCCTCTTTGATTAAAAAATAAATTGATTGATGGGCAAATCTATCGTCACGACAATCATTCACGTCAATACGCAAGCATACATTTTTTATATTGAAAAATCAATATGTTAAAATTACTACGCCAGCATAAATCATGGCTAAAAGCGATGTTTTCTAAATGGTATTATTGTCAGCTGCTGATAAACTCTGCCGTTCATCCATTTAAACATGAATAATTAAAAAAGGGACCATCCTAGATAATGATCAAAAACTCCATTTAGGTTAAAATACCCAAATGAGAAAAAGTCGTCTAAGTTAAGCATAAACAAAGTAAACTCATTGAGCTGTTTGTTACAGGTGTTACCGCAAGAACAGCGGCTCAGC
>JBHCFR010000013.1:0-2984 GCA_041801945.1 Moraxella sp.
ATCTTTGAGCAATGCGTCATCATCAATCTTTTTAGGCTTTACTTCTTTTGTTGGTTTAATCTCTGTGTTCTTTTGCCAATTTTGTAAGGTGCAAGTAGAGATGTTAAACAAAGGTACTACCTTACGATAAGACATGTCTTTTATTCAAGACAAAACCAACTATATTCTTACCATAAAGAGTAATCACAAAACCCTATATGAAGACATCAAACTATGGCTAAATACATCATTGACAATAACCAACTTCATGTTTTAAAAGCAATAGATAAAGACCATGGGCGACTTGAAACAAGACAATATGCGATATCAACCAACCTTGATTGGCTACCTAACAAAGCACAATGGGCAAATCTTAATGCAGTTGTTATGGTAGACTCTGTCCATGAAATTAAAACAATATCACCACCGAGCGTAGATATTATCTGACCTCACTAACAGACCTAACGACCATTGCTCATGCCATTCGTAGTCATTGGAGTATTGAAAACAGTGTACATTGGGTACTTGATGTTATCTTTGGTGAAGATAATCAAAAATTCCTTGTAACGTCATGAAAAAGCCAACAAGGCATTGCTTGCCAGAGCTGCATTAAATCTCATTCGAGCGAATGGAAGTGAGAAATTATCTATACAAACGCAGTAAAATGCAATCTTCGCAAAATAAGGTTTATCTTGAGCAGTTGTTGTTTGGCAGAACAAGATGGTGCGATTGCTCTGTTGGGTGTGTTTTACTTAGTATCTTTTACAATAACCTTATAAACCCTGCCATGTCATTTTAAGACACCAAACACAGCAGTTTTACCACCAACACTTACGACCACGCTTACCCTTGTGTCTGCCACTAAAATAGCTTTCATCAAGCTCTATTTTACCATCAAATAACTCTATTGTAGACTTAAATGATAGTCTATCACAAGTCTTATTTTGTGGCAGAACAAGATGGCTGTATTGCCATGAATGCCAAGCAAATCTGCAGCAATCCTAGCAGTTACCTCTGCCACAAAAAATTCAAGCGGTTTTCTTTGCTTAAATTTGTTTAATTTGGGCAAGTTAGCTTCATGTTTTTAGTATAACATGACTGTCGATCTACGTCAGCCCCTTGTTTTATCACCCTCTATCTGGTATTAACACTCGCCCAGACTTTTTCAAGTCTTTTTGCGGAGACGGGTACAGCCGTTTTCATGGGCTGAGCAAAAAGTTGAATGCGATATTCTTCCACAAGCCATCGGTATTCGGCGATTTTGGGGTCATGGATACGCTCGGCCAGTCGCTCCATGTGTTCATCCAGCAGATACACGCCCTCCACGTCATTGTCCAAATTATGCGGCAGTCGGTCTAGGCGAATTTTTAGGGCTTGAAGATAACGTGGGTACTGCTGCCACACCCGATAGTCACTGCGATAAATAAAATCAGACAACGCCAAATCATCAAGCTGATCTTCAATGTCATCAATACTCTCGCCAAACACCTCACGGTCTAGCATCAGCAGCTGTCCACGCACCATTTGCCATGTGCTATAAATCTCTTTTAAGACCTTTAATATCTCCTGTCCCACCGCCAAAAACCGCTCACTCATCACCGTTTTTAAGTCTTCAAACTCGCTTGCCGTCAAGGGCAATTTATCCAGCAGCTCCCCTGTCCGCTCATCACGAATAAACCCTGCCGCCTTTTGTCTCATGGCATCATCAAAAGGGGCGGTGTACTTTTCAAAGGCGGCTTGAAGTGTGGCGTCCACCAAGAGCGTCTTTAACTGCTCTAAGTCGCCAAGTGGTGCAAACGCCATCTTAAAGGCTTTATCAATCTGCCCTGTCAGCTGTTTTTGTTTTGCCCCCAGTGTCAGTTTGATGAGTGATAGCACCCCTTTTTGGTGTACTTTTAGTGCATTGTTTAAATCGCCAAATTGTACGACAGACACTTTGGCATTCTCGCTGGCACTAAGAGCAAAGAACACTTGGGTTACCATGCCTTTTTGGTGATGGGTTGTCATGAACTCAAAGTGCTCTGGAAAATCCTCATGGACGCCTTGACCGATGGTTTGCATCTGAGTATCCCTTTGGTGTTTGACTTGTAATTTCTCCAAATCACGCCCTTTGTCAATGACCCTGCCTTTGTCATCAAGCACACAAATCAAAGGCTGCAAATACCTATCAATCTCATGGATGTTAAAATCGTCTGCCTTCACAGTCACACCCATTCTAAGCAGATGATGACACAGCTGGTCAAGCAGTCCCACGCCATTGCCCTGCATGAGTTGGTTCATGAGTGCGTCAGTGGTATCAGGAACAGGTACGATTTTGCGGCGAATGTCCTTGGGTAGGCTTTTGAGTAACCCCAAAACCAACTCACGTCGCCATCCTGCAATGCCCCACAATAAATCCACACTGTCTAGCTGAGACAGTGCACCCGCCCCCACTTTGACGCTCACGCCATCATCTTCTGAGCTTGGGTCAAAGATGTATGACAAGGGAAATCTAACCGCACCTACCTGCCAGTATTTGGGGAACTCTTGCCCGACGCTCACCACATCATTGATGACATCAGCATCTTTGAATTTTAAAAAATCATCACTACCCATCTGGGAGAGCCAGTCCTCAAAGGCTTTGGCGGAGGCGATGTGAGCGGGAATTTTATCCTCATAAAACTCATAAAGCCTCTCTTCATCCACCAGTAGGTCTCGGCGTCTTAGCTTATCCTCAACATCGCCGACTTCTTTGATTTTTTGGCGATTATGCAGCAAAAATGGCAACGCCTTGGGATAACGCTCACCCACTCCCTCTTGGCTGTCGCTTTGGATGTCGCCCACCAAGGCATCTCTGATGAATATCTCACGACTGGCAGCCAAATCAATGCTTTCATAGTTCACAAGCTGTTTATGGACAATGATGAGACCAAATAAGCTGATTTGAGCATATGCTTGCACTTTTCCTGCTTTCTTTGACCAGTGCGGCTCAAAATAATGATATTTGAGTAAATTTTTCGCTGCGG
>JBHCFR010000014.1:0-8613 GCA_041801945.1 Moraxella sp.
CACCGAAGGTGCGTACGCCCCCTTTAACTACACCAACAATGATGGCTCCTTGGCAGGTTTTGATGTGGACATCGCCCAAGCGTTGTGCCAAAAAATGGCGGTCAAGTGCCAAATCAATGCCCAAGACTGGGAGGGCATCATTCCTGCCCTAAAAGCAGGGAAATTTGACGCCATTGTCTCTGCCATGTCGGTCACGCCTGAACGTGCTGAACAGGTCAGTTTTAGCGAGCCCTATTTCGTCAATACCTTAGTGTTTGTCGCCAAAAATGACAGCACCTTTGACCCTGCCAATAGCGACAACATCAAATCCGCCAAAATCTCCGCCCAAGGCTCAACCATTTCTAGTCAATGGCTGACCAAAACCTATCCTGATGTCAAACCCATCTTGCACAGCACTCTTGATAATGCCTTTTTGGACTTAGGCAATAACCGCTCTGATGTCGTCATCAGCGACACACTGCCTGCCTTGACGTGGCTCGGCAGCGACATGGGTAAGAATTTTAGCATCAAAGGCGATGAGATTGACATTGATGATAAATTTGCCGTGGCGGTCAATAAAGGTGATGATGAACTGCTGGGTAAATTTAATCAGGCATTAGCGGACATCAAAGCCGATGGCACTTATGATAAGATTGTGGTGAAGCATTTTGGTGAGGCAATGCTTAGCCAGTGATGGGATATGCTTATCTTTGGCTTAAAAACTTAACACAATTTTACAAAAATTTGTTAAAATAGATATTTTGTTCTATTTTAATGTTTCGCCAACTTTATCAGATTGGTAAATCAAAAATAGACAAGTCTTCCCTTGTCTATTTTTTCACTCATTTTTACTTGGCGACTTAATTTTAGTGATTATTTTTACAAGATGACCTGCTTTTAAGCTCATGATATTAGAACGATAACTCGGTTTGATATCGGACAACCACAAAGACCATCGCACCATGCTAGAACTTCACGGATACACCAACTTACTCCTGCAAGGCACGCTTTTAACCATCAAGCTTGGTGTTACCAGTCTTGTTTTTGGTCTTATCTTTGGGCTACTTGGGGCGACCGCCAAACTGTCTAACATCTGGCCATTAAAACAGCTTGCCAACCTTTACACCACGGTGGTGCGTGGCGTCCCTGAACTCTTGGTCGTGTTTGCAATTTTTTATGGGGGCGACATCATCGTCTCTTTCATCGCCAAAGAAGTATTTGCTTATCGTGGACGCATTGACCTTGGCAGTTTTTGGCCGGGTGTGGCAGCCTTATCGTTCATGTTTGGTGCTTATGCCACCGAAGTCTTTCGTATGGCAATCGGTGAGATTCCCAAAGGTCAATGGGAGTCCGCCCAGTCGCTCGGCATGAGACCTACCCAAACTTTCTTTCGCATCATCTTGCCTCAGATGTGGATAGTCGCCCTACCCAGTCTGGGCAATCTGTTTTTGGTGCTGCTCAAAGATACCGCCTTAGTGTCACTCATTGGACTCAAAGATTTGATTTATTACTCTTCTCGTGCCGCCCAGTCCACCCAAGAGCCCTTCACTTTTTATTTGGTGGCAGCCTTGATATACCTTTGCCTCACCATTGTGGTGACTGCCTTCATCGGTTTTGGCGAATGGCGAGCCAATCCTGCCAAACGCTATGCCAAAAAATTGCTTAAACATAAAATGACAGGGGCGAACACATGAGTTGGAATTGGCAAGCGATCATCACGCATTTCCCTGAGCTGCTCAAAGCCTCTGTCACCACGTTGGAGCTCGTAGCACTGTCTAGCATCGTCGGATTTATTTTTGGGGTAATCTTGGCATTGCTGCGATTGTCCAAAAATCGTTTGGTACAAGTCTTTCCTTTTTTGTACATTTTCTTTTTTCGTGGCACGCCTTTATTGGTGCAAATTTTTTTGATTTATTATGGCTTGGGACAGTTTAAAGCCATTCAAGAGAGTGTGCTTTGGACGCCTGTATTTAGTCAAGCTTACTGGTGCGCCATCATCGCCTTTACCCTAAATACCGCCGCTTATGTCGCCGAGATTGTCCGTGGTGCCATCGAGGCTGTGCCAACAGGCGAACTTGAAGCTGCCGATGCCCTAGGCATGTCTCCTGTGCAGAAGTTTGTTCGCATCACCATGCCACGAGCTTTTGGCATCATGATACCAGCATATAGCAATGAAGTCATTTTCATGCTAAAAGGCTCAGCACTGGCATCTACCATCACGGTCATGGACTTGATGTATGCCTCCAAGGTCATCATCGCCAAAACTTATTTGACCCTTGAAATTTATTTTGCGGCAGGCATCATCTATCTGCTCATCTCATGGCTGATTCTGGCACTGTTTCGGATGTTTGAGAACTCCTTTAACCGCCACAAACATGGCATCCCCCGACAAAAAGCGACTTAGATAAAGTGGCTTAGATAAAGTGGCTTAGACAAGCCGTCATCAGACATCACCATCAAACATAGAACACCCCAAAAGTGCGCAACTTTTGGGGTGTTCATTTCAAATGATGGCTTAGCAATATTTATGACTATGAATGGGCAATATTAATGATTGAGTGGTTATCTCTCTGAGCTGATGTAGGTAAATTTTAACACGTCATGACTGATGCCACCTGTGGGGCGACAGCCTGCTGCATAAGTGGGACGAGAACCTTTTAATACAATCTTACGCTCATTCACCACTGTGCCACTCACGTCATACTCCATGGGATAAGGGCAGTATTTTGAGAACACTCGTGCCGTGCCATGATAGGTATTACCCTGTCTAAATCCATTAAAATAAACCGTGCCATAATTCGCCCCAGCATTTAGCATCTTTTCGCTTGGCATGTAATAAGTCATCACTCACTCATTGTCATGGGCTTGTAGCTTCATGACCGATCCGTTATGATCCCAAAAAGAATCGGCAAAACTCATGATGGGCATCCATAAGATGGCTAAGACCGATAATGTTTTCGTGATTTGCGTGTGAGTCCTCGTATCTGATGAGATGATGGTCATTGGGCATACTCATAAGGGAATAACCCTAACTGCTGTGTTTGTAGGTGTCGCTTGGTCGTCTGTTGTCATGCGGATGATTGGTTATTATGCGGATGATTGATGGACACATCACTGCTTTTATGCTTACTAGGATGCTTGCTGTTTTTATCATACGTCTGTTTTGTGGGTTTGGCAAGATTGATAACACAAAAGCGACAAAACCGCACACATGCTCATCTTGCTTATGACTGACTTTTATCCTAGAATTCACCGCTTGACAAAGTCTTGACCACACGTTGGACATCACTCTGTTTTATCTTATCTTTATGACAATCTTTCGCCATGCCCATTTTGTTTTCTACGCTAAAATATCTCATCTTGCTTGTCATCAGTCTTGCAATCGCTCTGTTTGCATTTACCAAGCTCTCGCCTGTCTTTGGTGGTCAAGCAGATGCAGCAACCCTCTCTCGCATGATGGCCATGGATAACTATCAAGACGGTCGTTTTCATAACCTAGAAGTCATCTCGCTCCCTCCCATACCAAAGAGTGAGCAGCTGGGTTTGGTGGATTTTTTCATTAACATTTTTAACCCTGCCGATGGCAAACACCCTAGCGAGCCACTACCCACACTGCCTTTGAGCGACAATTTACCCACCTCAAACAACCACTTCACTTGGCTTGGACATTCTACCGTTCTTTTTAAGATGGGCGACAAAACCCTCATCACCGACCCTGTGTTTTATCGTGTCTCGCCAATACCTGTCGGCGGCTCTCCCTATCCCATGACAAACCCGCCTACCACGGCTGACTTACCCGCCATTGACATGGTGCTCATCAGTCATGATCACTATGATCATTTGGACATGAGAGCCATCAAGGAGATTCATGACAGGGTTGGGCGATTCATCGTGCCGCTTGGGGTCAAGTCACATCTGGTTCGTTGGGGGGTTAGCCCTGATAAAATCACAGAACTCGGTTGGCATGAGACAGCACAGCTGGACGGATTAGAACTCATCTATGTGCCTGCTCATCATTATGGCGGACGAAACTTCGGCACCAGAGGCACGAGCCTATGGGGTGGATGGGTGATCAAATCCTCTGATTTTTCGCTGTATTACACAGGCGATAGCGGTTATGGTAAGCACTTTGCCGACATCGGACAAAGATACGCCCCCGAAGACGGCTTTGACCTGATGCTCGTAGAAAATGGGGCATACAACATCAACTGGGCGGACATCCACATGATGCCAGAGCAGTCTGTGCAAGCCGTGATAGATGCCAAAGCCCGCCTTGCCCTGCCTGTGCACTGGGGCAAATATGACTTGGCTTATCATGCTTGGCAGGAGCCTGCTGAGCGTTTCACCCAAGAAGCCGACAAAAGGGGCGTGCGTTACTTGACCCCAAAAATTGGTGAGAATTTTGGGGTTACTGACACCTTTGATAAATGGTGGGAAAAAGCAAAATAGCCAATCGTCATGCATCGCCATGCCAAAATCAGACCAAATCAAGAGGGATTTCATGATAAAATACCCCAAATTTTGATGCAGTCATGTTCATGCTATTTGATCTAAACCGCCATTCTTTTGCCGAATACAAAAAAGAATTCACCGCCCTAATCACCCTTGCCCTGCCCATTTTATTATCACAAATCGCCCAAGTCGGAACAGGCTTTGTGGACACCATCATGGCAGGTAGTGTCAGCAAAGAGGACTTGTCCGCCGTGGGGCTAGGCAGCAGCCTCTTTGTCACGGTGTACATCACGCTACTTGGGGTCATGACCGCACTAAACCCCATGATTGCCCAAGAGTATGGTGCCGTGAGCAAAGGCGATGCCCGTGCGACTGACATCGGTGAGCTTGGGCGTCAGGGGCTGTGGTATGGACTGATGATGGGCGTGATTGGCATGGTGCTCATTTGGGCGACAATCTTACCCTTTGAACGCTATTTTGCTCATCTAAGTGCCAACACCATCGCCATCACCAAGGACTATCTGTGGTTCATCGGTCTTGCCATGCCTGCTGCCATGATTCATCGTGGACTGCACGCCTACGCTTCTAGCCTAAATAAGCCTAAGGTCATCATGATTGTCAGCTGGCTGTGTTTTTTTGCCAACATTCCCTTAAACTACATTTTTGTCTATGGTAAATTTGGCATGCCTGCCTTAGGTGGTGCAGGCTGCGGTCTGGCAACCGCCATCGTCTTTTGGCTAAATGCCATCGTGCTTGGGGTATATATCGCCAAGGATAAGTACTTTCATGAATTTGGCTTAACCCGTCAATTTAGCCCACCTGACATCAAACTGTTTGGCGACTTGACCAAGCTAGGCATCCCCATTGGGCTTTCATTTTTCATTGAGGTCAGCCTATTTACCTGCATCATGTTTTTGGTGGCGCGACTGGGCGGTAACACCGAGGACTATGTCGCCGCCCAACAAATCACCATCAACATCACCACGCTCATCTTCATGATACCCCAAAGCCTTGGGGTGGCCAGCACCGTGCGTGTCGGCATGGCGATGGGTCAGCGTGAACCTGCTCATGCTCGCTATGGCAGCGGTGTGGCGTTATCTGGTGCGGCTGCCATTTCACTCATCACCGCGACGCTTTTGGTGGTAGGCAAAGAGGCGTTGGCCAATCTTTATACCAATGATAGTACTGTCATCGCCATTACCACCACCATCATGCTGTATGCTGCCGCTTTTCAACTGGTGGATGCCATACAGTGCGTGGCAAGTTATGCCTTGCGTGGGTATAAAATCACCACCATTCCCATGGTGATTCACATCATCGCCTTTTGGGGCTGTGGGCTTATTCCGGGGATTTTGCTCGCCTTTTATGTTGGCATGGGGATTTATGGATTTTGGATGGCTTTGGTCATCTCGCTGTCGGTGGCGGCGGTATTTTTGGGCTGGTATTTGGAGCGGTACAGCAGACGCATGGTAATACAGGCTCATGCCACACCCTAAGCCCATTGCCTGTACCTTAAACCCATTGTCAAAAAGTCGGGCACGATTTATCTTGATTGTCCTAATGGATATGTCGTGATGAACACAAAAGTCAGGCACGCCCTAGCCAATGAGTTTTTTAGCGATGTTTTGGGTTGATTTGGGCATAATTGACAAAATTTTAAAAATAGGGCATATTAAAGCATGATTAATAAGATTATTTTCACCATCATTTTGTCAGACCATGTTCATCACCAAGGCAGATTTTATGAAATCCTTCTCACTCGTTCTAGGCACAGGGGTCATTGCCACACTGTCCCTACTGACCGCCTGTGGTTCAGACCACAGCTTAGCTCCCACGCCTGCCAACAGTGACGTTGCTGCCAGTGCCAGTCATGATAACGCGGATATTAATCAAGATGAAGCCTTAGGAACCGTCTGGGGTGATGAGATTCACTCGCCATCACAAAGTGTGTCTGTGACCTATCTTAGTGATGAACCCATTGACCAGAGCATCGTACGTTATGCCGATAAGACTTTTCAAGGCAAATCTCTAAACAGCATCTCACTTCATCACGGCAAGTTAAGCCTTAGCTTTGTCGGAGATGATGGCAAAACCCTACCCATTACCTGAGAAGGGGGTAACTACTACCTAAGTGCCAAAGAAGGGCAAAGTTACGCCCTACGCTACGCCAACCAAAGCAACAACACTTATGCCGTCATCACCAGCGTGGACGGTCTGAACATCATCTCAGGCGATGCCGCCTCGGTGCGTGGCAGCAGTTATATCTTAGATCCACATACCACCTTGCTCATTGAAGGTTTTCGTAAGAGCGAAGATGCCGTGGCAAGTTTTACCTTTGGTAAACCCCAAAACAGCTACGCCAATCACTCAGACAGTGGCTCCATTGATAACACGGGGGTCATCGGCACCGCCGTCTATGAAGCTCGCCGAAATGACGATGCCACAAAATTCGCCCCAGAACCAAACAGCAAGCCCAACACCAAACCACAAGCTTTTCCTGCTGACTCATAAACACATCGGTCTGTCAGGCTCTTTGGGTAGATTAAGTTAAAAATCCATGAAACAGCCGACAAAAAAAGCCAGCCTGATGAGTCTGGCTCGGCTAGCTCGCTGTAATCACACCCTGTGCAATCATGCCCAATCACACTTTGATACATTCGCCCAATAACAACCCCCAAACCCCATCTATCCGAGTCCATATCTGTTTGCCGTCTTTCTCGCCAAAACTCATGACGCTCTCTTGGGCAGGTTTGGCGTCCAAATAGTCTTTGAGTAAAAATTCAGAATCCAAAGATGGGCTCACCTCAAAGTGCGTTACCTTCGCCACTTGCTCCACCAAAACCCACATGACGCTATTGTCCACCACTTGCCAGTCTCGCTCTGTGTGAATGACTGCCGTGCCGATGGGGTCTGTCAGCATTTGACTGCTCTTTTGGCTGGTGAGCCTACCCTCTTGACCGAAGATAAGTTTGGCATCATAAGTCATCACATCATCACGATAAGTACACTGCCATGTGCCGATGAGCTTATCTCTGATCTCTTTTTCGGTCATGTTGTCAGGGGTGGCTATCTGTTTAATAACCTCTACCGACGCATAACGTGGATAGGCATGGACGGACGTGATGAGGCACAGCGTACTTATCATGGTCATTTTTATCCATGTCGTGTTTACCAAGCGGATTTTCATCAAAGACTCTCCCAAATAAAGCAATGTTTTTATTTTAAATACTATGATGAATAAATGCAATCACTTTGGCAAATCCGCCATATCAAAAGCCATCAAATTTAGCTATAATAAAGCCCACATTCCAACCAACTAAGCAAACATGACTTACGCCAACATTCCCAATCTTGCCACGTTTGACACCACAGCGATTAATAAAAATCAGCCCCCTGTGATTCTTGTGGATGGTTCATACTATCTTTTTCGCTGCTTTCATGGTCTGCCTCCCTTATCCAACAAAGCTGGTCTGCCCACCAACGCCACCCGAGGCGTGCTGACCGCCCTAAACAAACTCATCAAAAAATACAAACCCACGCACATGGCGGTCGCTTTTGACACCAAGGCACCGACCTTTCGCCATGAGCTGTCCCCTGCTTATAAGGCTCATCGCCCACCCATGGATGATGATCTGCGAGTGCAGATACCCTACATTCATCAGATGATTGAAAAATTGGGCATTCCTCTCATCAAGATTGATGGCTATGAGGCAGACGACATCATCGGCACACTGGCTTACTCTGCCTGTCAAAACGGCTATCCTGTCGTCATCTCCACCGGCGATAAAGACATGGCACAGCTCGTTAATGATGCGGTGATTTTAGAAGACAGCTTTAAAGATAAAATCATGGACACACAGGGCGTGTTTGACAAATTTGGCATTCACACCACCCAAGTTGCTGACTATCTGACCCTCATGGGTGATGCCTCAGATGGCATCGCAGGCATTCCCAAGGTGGGTGCCAAAACCGCCAGTAAGCTACTGACCGAATACGGCGACATCAATGGCATTTTGGCAAATTTGGCAGACATCAAAGGCATGGTTGGCAAAAACATCGCCGACCATCAAAGTGAGATTCCCCTAAATCGCACCCTAGCCACGATTGTCACCAACTTAACCCTGCCCATCACTTTTGATGACCTAAAACTAGACAATAACCCAAAAACCAAGGTCTCACGAG
>JBHCFR010000015.1:0-2576 GCA_041801945.1 Moraxella sp.
CACATCGCCCAGCTCAATCGCTTTTTCCCACCAATAAATCGCTTGCCGTCCATTGCCATCGCAGGCGCAGATTATCCTGAAGAATGGGGCATTGTGCAGATGACATTACCTGATTGGTTATGATAATGAATGATGTATTAGAAAACAAAAGCTTATTGTGGCTAACATCTATTACGGGCGATGAACCATCGGGACATATATACACCCGTTTCACTTATGATGAAATGAAAATCCATCATTTATTTGATAAATTTTTCCCCAAAGATGATTTTGGCAAAGAACTCCATGTCATTTTATTAGCATTTTATATTAAGGGCGAACACGATTGGTTTGCCATGCCCGAAAAAATCAAATTGGGCAAATATTCACGCAAACAACAAGAAATCCGAATTCACATTCCGATGAATCAAGATATGATTCACATGATGGCGAATAAAAACAACTCGGGTATTTTTGCTTATTACACTGATTTATTTTCAACAATCATTCAATTACTTAAAAAAAGAAAATCCATTCAACAAACCGATTTTGATTTAGAAAAATTTAAATCCCAGTGTTATTTGTTTTTGATGGAATTTAAAGCCAACCTGAACATATAGATGCTTACCATACCGACTATTTTCAAAAATTAACCAAATATGTTACATTATAACAACCAAATCGGGTACAATACTCCCGTTCCCATTTTTATTTAGGAGAAATCCATGTCTTCACGCACCATTAAAACCACCGCATTAACTGCTATTTTATTGTTTTCAGGTAATCTTTATGCCGAAACTTTGCCCGTAGTCAGCAGTTTTAGCATTTTGGGCGATGTGGCACAGCAAATCGGGGGCGAGCGCGTTAGCGTAAACAATCTCGTGAGTGCCGATGCCGATGCCCATGCTTATCAGCTCACCAGTGGCGATTTGAAAAAGCTCAAAAGTGCCAAATTGATTTTGCTCAATGGCTTGGGTTTGGAAAAAGCCGATATTACTCGCGCTGTGAAGCAAAGCAAAATCCCCTATGCCGAAGCCACAGCAGGTATTACCGCCATCAAAGCCGATGACCACCACCATCATTCCCATGACGATGGTCATGACCATGGCGAATACGACCCACACGTTTGGCATGACCCTGTGTTGATGCAAAAATACGCCAGCAATGTCGCCAATGCGCTGATTAAAGCCGACCCAGCAGGCAAAGCCTATTACGAACAACGCCTGAAAAATTACACCGTAGAATTACAAAAACTAGACGGCTATGCTAAACAACAATTTAGCGCAATCCCAGCCAATCAGCGTAAAGTTTTAACAGGGCATGATTCTTTTGCTTATTTGGGCAAACGCTACGGCATTACCTTTTTGGCACCGCAAGGCGTCAGCTCGGAAGGCGATGCTTCCGCCAAACAAGTGGCTTCCATTATTCGCCAAATTAAGCAACAAGGCGTTAAAGCCGTATTCACCGAAAACATCAAAGACGGTCGCATGGTACAACGCATCTCTCAAGAAACAGGCGTAAAAGTGGGTGGAAAATTGTATTCCGACGCCTTGTCCAAAGATGGCAATGCGCGAACTTATGCCGATTTGTTCCGCTACAATGTGCGCGTGATGAGTTCCGCCATGAAGTAATATTTAAATCTTAAAGCCGTTGAAATATGCCGTTTCAACGGCTTTTTCTATTGGTATTTTGGCAACAATGGCAGGATTCAATTAGATTATTCATTAAATTTAATATAAAATATTACTCAATCCCATCTATCTCTTTAATTGTCTTATGACTGAACGCAACAGCCATTTCGAACAAGGTCAAATCGCCTTGACACAACACCAGCCCGAACGCGCATTTCAGCACTATTCACAAGGCGCAAAAAAAGGAGAAACCCTGTGCTTTGCCATGTTAGCGCAATGCTATGCTTTGGGGCTAGGCATCAATATGGATATTGACCGCGCATTATCATGGTATAAAAAAGCATGGAAACATCATCAAGATACCGATATTTGCGTGGAAATTGCGCGTTTGTATTTAAGCGATGGCAATGGACGGCAAGCGATTTATTGGTGGGAAAAAGCGATTGAGCTGGGCGATGTGGTGGCAACTTTTGATTATATTCAATATTTAATGATTAAGAAAAAAGGGAAGTCGGAAGTTTTAACTTGGCGTTTAATCAGCAAGATACTCAACCACACTTCTCTTGATGATGCTCAACGCAATGAGATTTTTAGCTTTATTCGATTGTTAAGCGATTGTTAAATTTTTACATTTATAGGTATAATGGCAATTGGGCGGTTGCCCGCTTTAGAAAAACACTCTATTTTATCTTAAAGGATTAATTATGAATGTAAAAGTTTATTCTCTCATGGCTTTGTCTTTGATGTTAGTAGCTTGTGGCGGTGGCGATAAGCAAGATAAAAAGTCTAAAAAAGGCAAAGAACCCCAAACCATCGAAGTGCAACAAACTTGTCGCGCTACCACCGATGATGAAATTGCTAGCTTGTTTGACCGCTGGAACAGCTCTTTGAAAACGGGTAAAGCGAAAAATGTGGTTGCCAATTATGCGGACAATTCCATTTTATTACCAACCGTATCCAATAAAG
>JBHCFR010000016.1:0-3270 GCA_041801945.1 Moraxella sp.
GAAGGTGGATGAGGCGTATGTGCCTTTATGGCCGTGGCTACCGATTGGGCTTGGTATGAAATATTTACCGCTAAGACTCATCACCAAGTTTTTGTAAGCGTTAAAGTGATTTAAAACCTACGATGAAGAGAGGATTTAAATAACTCTCAAAACTATATGAAAGCTACATAAAAGCTACCTGCATTTAACATGCTAAGATTGATAAAGACATCATAAGATTCATAAAATCTTGGTGTTTTGCTAAGGACTAAGTCTGGCGTTACAGAACTTGGTCTTTTTTTGGGGCATTCCTCGGCATAAACCATAAAAAAGCAAGCCCAAAACTAGGCTTGCCGATGACTTTTGCCAAATAAAAAGTAAGTATTGACAAATTAAGCGTTATCAAAGTTCTCTTGGGCTTTATCCCAATTCACCACATTCCAGAATGCTTTAATGTAGTCAGGACGTTTATTTTGGTATTTAAGATAATAGGCGTGTTCCCAGACATCAAGACCGATGATGGGTGTACCTTCGCAGCCTGCCACGTCTTTGCCCATCAGTGGGCTGTCTTGATTAGCAGTAGATACCACCGCCAGTTTGTCGCCTTGTTTGACAAGCCACGCCCAACCAGAGCCAAAACGAGTGGCAGCCGCCTTTTCAAATTGTTCTTGGAATGCCTCTACCGAACCAAAGTCACGAATGATGGCATCTTTTAGCGAGCCTTTAAGCTCCGTACCAGTTTTTAAGATGGTCCAAAATAAGCTGTGGTTAGCGTGACCGCCGGCGTTGTTGCGTACCGCCGTTTGTTTGTCGGCAGGAAGTTTGTCAAGATTGGCGATGACTTCTTCGGCACTCTTATCAGCCCATTCGGTACCTTCTAAGGCAGCATTAGCGTTGTTGACATAGGCTTGGTGGTGTTTGGTGTGGTGAATCTCCATCGTTTCTTTGTCAAAATGAGGTTCAAGTGCATCGTAAGCATAGCCAAGTTCGGGTAGGGTAAATGACATGTCAATTCCTTAGTAAAGTGGATGGTAAACAATACAAATCAATGATTTGTTCTGTCAATATAAAGCCAATTTTGCTAAATTTCAAGCAGTATTTACAGGTTTTACAAAAATACCATCAATAAAAATGGCTAAGTGTTATCAAAAAAAACTGGGCTAAAAATAGGTGGCAGCTTGTCATGTCCACCAACATCAGCTAAGGTGTATTTAGATTGGTAATCAAGCATCTGGTGGGTCTGTTGGTTATTTTACAAAATAACTCATAGCTGATGGTGCCTGCCCAGCGTGCCACATCATCAGCCGCAAGTTCGTTATCTGATTCACCTCCCCACAGTATGACCGTATCGCCGATGTCCGCAGGGAGGTCGCTAATGTCTATCATCATCATGTCCATGGCAACACGTCCCACGATGGGGGCAAGATAAGCGGTACCATCTGCCAAAATAAGCACCTTAGCATCATGCACCACCC
Organism: Moraxella sp.; assembly: GCA_041801945.1. Classification (GTDB taxonomy): domain Bacteria; phylum Pseudomonadota; class Gammaproteobacteria; order Pseudomonadales; family Moraxellaceae; genus Moraxella. The sequence goes on from JBHCFR010000016.1 coordinate 1,455, forward strand.
TTGGATAACCATCGCCATAGCCAGCACTTAATACGCCGATGCGAGAGGGCTTATCTGCTGTCCACAGTCCACCATAACCCACCTGCTCATTGGCAGCTAACCTGTGCGTGGCAAAAATTTGGCTGCTAAATGTCATGACAGGACGTAAGTCAAGCTCCTTGGCGGATTTGTGGATGACAGGCGTGCCACCATATAGAGCAATCCCTGCTCGCACCCAGTCATGATGAGCATTAGGGAAGTTGATGATGCCTGCTGAATTACACAGTGAGCCTTGAACATCATCGCCATATGAGTCTTTTAGATGGGACAACACTTCATGAAAGCGGCGAATCTGTAAGGCATTGACGGCGTTATCAGGATCATCAGCACAGGCAAAATGACTGGTTAAAATCAGCCGATAACCCTTACTCATCAGCAGTCTTGCTGCACTTAACACATCGTCGTGATGAAAGCCCAGTCGGTTCATGCCTGTGTTGTACTTTAACCAAAGCGTGCGTGTGCGACTGCTCAGATTTGGTGCATTCGTAAGCGCCCAATCTAGCTGTACCTGACAATGAATGACGCATTCAAAGTCGTGATGTTGGGCTTGTTGCCATTCGTCGGAGCTAAACGCACCTTCGATTAAGACGATGCGTTTGGGTGCGTTTAGGCTTTGGCAAACCTCATAAACCATCAACGCCTCATCAAAGCTTGCAACACCAAAAGCATCTGCATCCATCAAGGCAGGCAGACAATGGGCGATGCCATGCCCATAAGCATCTGCTTTGACCATCGCCATCACACGAGCATCAGGTGCATGATGTTTGATGGTGCGTAAGTTGTGTGTTAGGGCAGGTTGATTGAGGGTGATTAGAGTGTGCCTCATGGGTTATCCTGTGTGTTTATTCTTCTTGATAGTCACTAGGCTCATCGCCTGCGATGAGGTTGTCAAAACGGGTAAATTCGCCCAAGAATCTAAGGGGTAATTTGCCGATGGGTCCGTTACGCTGTTTACCAATGATAATCTCAGCAAAGCCTTTATTATCCGCCTTATCTTTATAGTACACTTCGTCACGGTAGATGAACATGATGAGGTCAGCATCTTGTTCAATCGCACCGGACTCACGCAAGTCTGCCATTACTGGGCGTTTGTCTGGGCGTCTTTCTAGGTCACGATTAAGCTGTGATAAGGCGATGACAGGGCAGTTCATCTCACGTGCCAGTGCTTTTAGGCTGCGGCTGATTTCACTGATTTCTTGGACACGATTGTTCTGCATGCCAGGGACTTTCATGAGTTGTAGATAATCCACGACAATCATGCCAAGCCCCTCAGGATGATTCTTGGCGATACGCCGACAGGTGGAACGCATCTCTGAGGGGGGTAAATTGTTGCGGTCATCAATGTACAGATGAGTGTTTTGAAAGAAAGTCATGGCCTGTGACAGACGCATCCATTCATCCTCGCTCATCTGTGCTGAGCGTAGATTGCTCTGATTAATGCTGCTAAATCCTGACATCATTCTCATGAGAATGGCTTCGGCGGACATTTCCATGGAAAACATGATGACAGGCAGATCCTGAACCAGCACTTCTTGGGCAAGGTTCATGGCAAATGTCGTCTTACCCATCGAGGGGCGTGCCGCAAGAATGATGAGGTCGCCTCGTTGCAGCCCTTGGGTTTTGTTATTGAGCTCTTCAAAAGGGGTGCGTAACCCGATGAGACCGCCTTTACGCTGCTGAATCTCTTTTAGTTGTTCAGTGACGCTCTGTAAGATGTCCTCAACTCGCCTAACGCCTTGCTTATTTGTCCCTTGTGAGTAACTCTCGTTAATGCGAA
>JBHCFR010000017.1:0-5185 GCA_041801945.1 Moraxella sp.
ACTTATCCACGTTAGGACGCTCTCCCAACTGTCTATTAAAACAGTCGGCGATGGCATCTTTGATGCGTAACGTGGCGAACTGCTGATTGACCGTCAGGCGTTTGTCCGTAGAGAGACGTATGGCAAAGGTGTGATTGACGCCAAACAGCTTTGTCCAATCATAGCGACTGGCAAACTCATAAAGAGCCTCTGGCACATCCTCATCAACCACCTTACTCTCAATCGTGCGGTGAGTTTTTTTGCCATTCATCTCACGTACTTGATTGATGGTTTGTGTTTTTTGGCGAAAATGATACTCGCCAATGGGCAGGAGGACACGGCTCGCCACACGGCTGTACAGGCATATTTTATAAAAATCAGCCAAAGCAACAGACGCTCGCACACGTCCCACTCTAAGCGGCACACCTGTCAGCCCAAATAGGTCAAGCTCGGTTAATAAAGCATTTTCAAGACCCTCTGCACAAGTGATGACGACATCAAAGGCAGCAGGGTTAAACTGGGCAAGAGGTATGATAGGCATGGATATTTTTAGAGTTCTAATTAGAATGGCTGTTAGGGTGACTGTATTTAAGGAGCGAGTTTGGCGGACGGTTTTAGATGAGCCAAAGTCTTGGGCGGTTATGCTTGTCAGCAAAATAGATGGCTTATGCTGATGGACTTTCAAACAAGTATACCTCATGCTGGACAATCAACCGACCTTAAAGATTGTGATGCCATGACAAGCATGAACAGGCATGATAAGAAAGCACATCTTAGTTATTTTACCACATTTTAGATGTATGCGATAGCACCTCATGCTTTATTGGCACTACAAGACTGGCACTGCGATAAACGCTTGACTTGCTAATCCCTTTACCACATCACTCTTTCTGTGTCATTTTGTCTTGGGATACTCTCTTAACTCCCATGTTGGTGTGGATTCATCCACTTTTGGAGGGGCTTGAACCTTGGGGTTTAGACCGACGGCAATCTTATGCCAAATGGAGGAATTATCATACTCCTCTCGCTCAGCGATGGCGGCTTTTTTTCTGCGTTGGATTTGGTTATTTTGGATGATATAAATCCGACGAGCATCCCGAGCAACACTCTTTGCCTCTTTGTCCATGACAATCGCCTCTAACAGATACTCGCCTGCGGTCAGCTCCATGGTCGGTATGCTTGCAGCAAGTCCATCCGCCACCACCTGACCATTTAATAAAATCGCTGCGGTATGACCCGTCTCTAACATGGGCGATACTTTGGCTTGCACATCAACCGTTTGGGCAGGGCGATGATAGGCACGGTCTTCACTAGGCTCACTGATTTGGATGCGATAGGCAAGTGCAGGTGTGGATAACGCCATGAGTGTCACACCTAGCATGACAGGCTTAACCAAAGAGGGAGAAAAAGTAATCATGTGATGTCCAAAATATGAAAAATATCATTCGTCATTTTACCCAAATTTACCCTAAAATGCACGAAAAAAACAAAAGGCACAAGCCAAAACTTATGCCGTCTGTCATATTTGTGTCTATTGATGACCATGTGATGACCATGAATTCTGACTAAGAACGATAATACATCTCAAATTCTAAGGGATGCACCGCTTCATTCATGCGTTGCACTTCTTTCATTTTTAGCGTGATATAATCGTCAATCATCTCTTTACTAAACACACCGCCTTTTAATAAAAAGTCATGATCCTCTCGCAGGGCGTTTAGTGCCACTTCTAGATTCTCAGCCACGGTTGGGATAAGCATCTCTTCTTCTGGCGGTAAATCATACAAATTCTTATCCGACGCCTCACCTGGATCCATCTTGTTTTCAATGCCGTCTAGTCCCGCCATCAAAAGCGCGGCAAAACACAGATAAGGGTTCGCCGATGGGTCGGGGAATCGTACTTCCACACGCACCGCCTTTGGGCTATTGACATGAGGGATACGAATGGAGGCTGAGCGGTTAGAGGCTGAATAAGCAAGCTTAATCGGTGCTTCATAATGGGGGACTAGGCGTTTATAGCTGTTGGTGCTTGGGTTGGTGATGGCGTTCAAGGCACGAGCATGGTGAATGACACCTCCGATAAAATACAACGCATTCTTAGACAGCCCTGCATATTCATCGCCAGAGAACGTGTTGATGCCATCTTTGGAGATGGACATATTCACATGCATGCCTGAGCCATTATCGCCTACGAGCGGTTTAGGCATGAAGGTGGCGGTTTTGCCAAACTGATTGGCGACGTTTTGGACGATGTATTTAAATTGCTGGACTTCATCGGCTTTTTTGACCAGCGTATTAAAAGAAATGCCAATTTCAAGCTGACTGCTTGCCACTTCATGATGATGAACCTCAATACGTCCAGCACCCATGACCTCCTCGATGCGATCACACATCACCGACCGCATGTCATGATAATGGTCAATGGGAGGTATGACGGCATACGCCCCCTTGACCGCAGGACGCTGACCCTTATTCCCCCAAGGATAATCTTTATTCGTGCTCCACGCCGCCGCCTCAGAGATGACGGTGTGTCTTGCACCTGACATGTCAATGTCCCATTTGACCTCATCAAACACGAAAAACTCAGGTTCAGGGCCTACCAGAGCTTTATCGCCAAGTCCTGTGGACTTCAAATAAACCTCAGCACGACGAGCGATAGAGCGTGGATCTTTGGCATAACCCTGCATGGTGTCAGGCTCAATGATGTCGCAGCTCACCACCACCGTTGGCACCTCAAAGAAAGGATCAAGATAGGCGGTATCCGCATCAGGCAAGAGAATCATGTCCGAGCTCTCCACACCCTTCCAGCCTGCCACGCTTGATGCATCAAACATTTTGCCATCTTCTAGGGTGTCTTCATCCACACTATACGCTGGGAATGTCAGGTGCATCTCCTTGCCCAACGTGTCGGTGAAACGAAAGTCCACCCATTTCGCTCCTGAGGATTCAATCAAATCCAGTAATTTATTTGACATATACGCTCCAAAAAATCTAAGTCCATTAAAAATGGTATAATTTAACACCGCTGTATGGTTTATGCAATCAGTATTTTCGCCAAGCAGTACGCATGTGCTTTATTTCTATCAATCGGGTAAATTCATCTGCTTTTGGTCGGGATTTAGCCCAAAATAAAAGACAATGGTTGCCACCACGCTATTGACCATGATAAACGCCACATCAAAACTGTCATGATGTAGCAAAAACCTGCCAATGAGTGCCGACACCATGAGCATGAGCACAAAACAGCCCAACAGCAGCTGCACGATGGTCGGATGTGATAAGCTATAAACCACGCCTGCTTGACGTTTGGGGTTTAGCACTTTAAGATGAATCATAAATCCGACCACATACACCACACTGCCCAATATCAAATAACCAAAAAATCCCATGATGACCTCGTCTGTTTCATGAATGACCGATGCGTGTACAATGAGCGGATTTTTGTTTTATCCCGCCATAGTTTATCGTCCCTAAGTCATAACTAAAATGATTTTTATCAATCACGCTCAATTCTTGCTCCATTGGGTTGTTTGCTTTAAATGATTCTTTAAAGAACATTCGCAACTCTTGCTCCTGTTCTGTTACTCGTCTTTTGAGTACAGCATCATAAAGCATCATGTGATGAATGTCAGTCATGTTAAGCACCCATATCGCCCTGACTGCTCATCAGTACTGCCTTGATGTATTTGCCTTGATGTATTTGCCTTCATGTATTTGCCGAGTTTCACTATAAGCCACAAAACGCCCATCGGCATACAAATGACTCATGTTCTGACTTTTGGTGATACCACCATTCATCTCTTCAATGAATAAATGACACTGCCATGTCCCCACCATGTCGTCTTTGGTAAAGATTTCATTGGCATGAGCCCTGCCGACCATCAAGCCGAGCGTGATGAGCATTGCTATTTTTATCATTTATCCCTGCCTTTTACCCTTTATTTGTCGTTAGTTTATGATATTGGCAACAAGATGAGCTTCTCGCCCTGCTCTACGGCGGCACGACTTTTGATGGTTTTCGCCCAACGCATGACATGAGTGTACTCATGCACACTTAGAAACTTAGCGGCATCATAGTCTGCATACTCATTGGTTCCGACATACAAGCCACCGAGCACGAGCTTACCATACCACGGATAAATCGTCATGTCCGCAATGCTGTACTCACCCGCCATGTATTCATGCTCCGCCAAATGTCTGTCTAGCACATCAAGCTGACGTTTGGTCTCCATGGCGTAGCGGTTGATGGCGTACTCTATGGGCATGGGGGCATAGGCATAAAAATGCCCAAAGCCACCACCCACAAAAGGTGCTGAGCCCATTTGCCACATCAGCCATGAAAGTGCACAAGTGTTATCACTTGGGTTTTTGGGTAAAAATTGATCGTATTTTTGGGCAAGGTATAACAGTATCGCCCCACTCTCAAAAATAGAGATGGGATGATTGGCATATTCATAATCCACCAAGGCAGGGATTTTTGAATTGGGGTTAATGTCCACAAAACCCGAGCCAAACTGATCGCCCTTCATGATGTCAATCTTATAAGCGTCATAATCCAAAAGCCCCAATGCCTTTAATTCCTCCAAGAGGATATTTACCTTGATGCCGTTGGGGGTATTTAGGCTGTACAGCTGATAAGGCTTATCACCTTTGGGTAAGGTTAATTCATGTCTTGCTCCTGCGGTGGGTTGGTTTAGACCGCCAAATCTTCCGCCCATGTCACTGGGCGTCCAAACTTGTGGGGGTGTGTAAGTCATGTTTTTCTCCTGTCATAAAAGTGGATTGGGTGCGTCCATTTTTATCGTTCACATTAAAATTAAGATGGATTGTGCTTGATTTAAAAAAATGAGTTTAGGGAGAGCTAATAACAACATTAACTACATCTGCGGCTTTCATGATGAAAATCAAAGTTTTGCCACTTTAAGAATAAGGTCAAGACTTCTCAATTGCCATCAAATATTAACACTTTACAAGTGTTCAAGACACTCCATCTCATTGAAGTGCTATTTTAACCGATGACAATCCACAAAAAAACCATCCTCAAAAACAGCTCTGTGCTTATCTGTGCCATCAAACTCCACATAATGCCAGCTATGATCGTCATCCGAGGCACGGTTTAAGAACTGTGCCTTCATCTCGCTCGTGGCTGCTTCGCTGATGGCTTGGAGGGGTGCACCCTTAAACTGATGATAATACCAATAATCAG
>JBHCFR010000018.1:0-2586 GCA_041801945.1 Moraxella sp.
GAATGCACATTGGTAAATACCTTAAACTCATTGGCACAGCGAACATCATATCCATAGCTTGACGTGCCATAACTCACGATTTTTTCGCCGTCATCATTATGACGAACTTGACTAGGTTCAAAAGGCACGATCATCTCATGTTCCGTTGCCATGTGGCGAATCCAACGATCAGATTTGATGGGCATAAATTTTCCTAATGATGAATGTGATGAACAATCGGTGATGGGATGGTAAAGAGCTGATTGCACCACCCCAAAACCACCAAATGACGTCGTATTTTAACACACTTACCCTAATTTGGCGACCAGTGTACCTTGATGACTGACTTCTTGGTTAGCCGCCATCATTGGCAGCTGGCTTTACCCGTGCGGTGGTTAATCGCCCCCAAACTTGCCAATAAGGCTTGCATTTCTGTATGACCACGTGCACAAGCATAGGAATAGGCAGACTGGTTGTAGGCGTTTAGCTTAGGGTTGTCTGTGGTGGCAACCAAGTTCAAGTCCGCCCCTTGTGAATGCAGGTATTTGACGGTCTCTAAACGGTTATTACTGGCGGCCACCATTGCCAGTGTCTCACCATCATCTTCTACCGTTTGGTCATTTAAATCCACCACTTTATCCGCATTTAGCTTGGCATGGACTTTTTTGACGATGTTGGTATTTTTGCCAAGCACCGCCGATTTTAAGATATTATAAACATCACCAGTGTCGGTCGCATATAGGTTCGCTCCTTGTTCAATGAGATAATCGGTCATGTCCTCATAACCGATGAATGCCGCCCAGCCAAGTGCCGTCTGACCCAAACTGCCTGTGTCTTTTACCTCCAAGTCTTGACCGTGCTCCACCATGTATTTGACCGTTGCCAAATCGCCCTTTTTGACAGCATCAAACCACGCCGCATGCTCGCCTTTTGATGGCTCTTTATAAAATATACGCCATGCCAATTTATTGTCATTGGCAATGTCAAAGTTCTCTTCTTGGCTAAAACGAAAACCCTGCTGTGGCTGTGGTGCCTGCTGTGGCTCGGATTTGGTGACATGGCTGGCGTTGGTCGCTTTGCTGCTCTTAGATGAGCTCGTCTCTGGCGTGCTACATGCTGAGATGCCTGCCATGATGAGACCGAACATGAATAACGCGTGTTTCATTTGTCTTCTCCTTTTATTAATATTTGATTAAATAGATGTTAAAGTTTGTTTTAAAGTCAAATTGTCCAATTAAGAGACATCTTATCTCATCACCTCCCATTTATATAGCAGCAGAAGGTGCGGTCAGCCCTTGCTTGGCATAAAACGTCCTAACAAACGCATCAAAACCGTCATTTTCCAAACTGGTGCGAATGCCTTGCATGAGATTTTGGTAATATCTTAGGTTATGAATGGTGTTTAGCTGAGCTGAGAGCATCTCGCCACATTTGTGCAGGTGATGAAGATAGGCACGGCTAAAATTTTGGCAAGTATAACAGTCGCACTCGGCATCTAGCGGAGCTGTGTCATGACGATGAGCGGCATTTTTTATCTTGACTGCCCCAGTGCTGGTGAACAGATGTCCGTTTCTGGCGTTACGGGTGGGCATGACACAATCAAACATGTCCACGCCACGTCTAACCGCCTCCACGATGTCAGCGGGTGTCCCCACCCCCTTCAGATAACGGGGCTTATCCTCTGGCATGGCATTGGGTAGGTAGCTAAGCACCCTCATCATCTCCTCTTTGGGTTCACCCACAGACAGACCGCCAATGGCATAGCCATCAAAAGGCATGTCTGTTAGGGCAGATAGGGACTGCATACGCAAGTCCTTGTACATACTGCCCTGTATGATGCCAAATAAGGCGTTTTTGTTGCCAAGCCGATGATGTTCATCAAGACACCGCTGCCCCCAACGCAAAGACAGTTCAAGTGACTTCTGAGCCTCTTCGTGGGTAGCAGGATAAGGCGTGCATTCATCAAACTGCATGACGATGTCGGAGTTTAATGATTTTTGGATTTGCATAGAAACCTCAGGCGACAAAAAGACCTTGGCACCGTCCACAGGTGAACGAAAATACACCCCTTCCTCGCTAATTTTTCGCATCGCTCCAAGGCTAAATACTTGAAAGCCCCCAGAATCTGTCAAAATCGGCTTATCCCAACCGATAAAATCATGCAATCCGTCAAACTCATCAATGACGCTCATGGTCGGTCGTAGCCACAAATGAAAAGTATTACCCAAAATAATGTCCGCACCGATGGCGTGAATGTCTTTTGGGAGCATGCCCTTGACTGTGCCATAGGTGCCAACAGGCATAAAGGCGGGTGTCTGTACATCGCCATGAGCCAAATGAACAGTGCCGCGTCTGGCACGAGTGGTGGTGTCGGTTTTGTGCAGGGTGAATTTCATGGTTGGTTATTGATAAACAAAAACGCACATTATAGCATTGTTTGGGCTTAATGTGCGTTATCTAAGACGATAAATTCATCATGACAGATAAGATAAGACCTCTTATGTCAATCTTACTTACCCATCACTTGACCCTCACGGCGTGGATCAGCCCCACCTTGTAAGCCATGCTTGGTGATGATGATGCCCTGCACGCCTGAGTTTAGGTCTC
>JBHCFR010000019.1:0-2568 GCA_041801945.1 Moraxella sp.
ATTTTAATCTGCAATTAAATTATGTTGATTTTGACAACGCAACCATCAAAGACAAACAAAAAATGATTGTACATTTAATATTAAGAACATTTCCCTTCTTAGAACAAAAAGGCTTAAACAAAACCGCCCTAGATGAATTACACCAAGACATCTTAACAGTTGCCATAGAGCAAGGTTGGGTGGATGAATAATCCATAGGCAGAAATTTATTTTACAACATTAGGAAAGGGCACATGAAGTTAGATTTATTTATCGGTGCAGAATTCTATGACATTGAACATAAAGACATTAGAGATGCTCGTAACCCATTAGAGAGCTTAATTAATCAAAAAATCATGCACAAAGAGTATGATATTGCATTAAAAGAAGACTTTGGGTACATCATGATTATTATGCCAAAAGATGACTTTAATGGTTATCCAGAAATGGCGAAATATTCAAAAAGAACACAATTGGCAGACATCAGGCTGCATCTTGACCATGACCAATTCAAGCACGGAGATATTCTATCTCGGCAAAAAATGATCTATCAAGGCTTGGTTCGTACCATGGATATCCTAGAACAAAAAGGCTTAAACAAAACCGCCCTAGATGAGTTACGCCAAGACATCTTGGCAGTTGCCATAGAGCAAGGATGGGTGGATGACCATGTAAGCTAACAGCCTATTAGCAAAGGATGGTCAGTCATGCCTGATAAGAGTGGTAAAACCGATTAAAGGCGTGATTTGTGTGGTGATGAGCTTGGGGTAAACCAAAGACCATAAAGACACCCCAAAAGAAAGACACCCCAAAGCAAGATAGCCTTTGGGGTGTCTGACTGTTTGAGTCAATTATAACTTACAAGCTCCGCCAGCACAGCCATCATCAATCTCTCCTTGGCTGTCATCAGCACCATCTCGGGTGTTGTGATAATAGAGTGTCTTGATGCCCAGCTTGTAGGCAGTGAGCAGGTCTTGAATCATGATTTTCATCGGCACTTTGCCGCCATCAAATTTGCTAGGGTCATAGTTGGTGTTGGCAGAGATGGATTGGTCAATGAACTTTTGCATGATGCCAACCAGTTTTAGGTAGCCGTTATTATCAGGCATTTGCCATAGCAGCTCGTATTTATTTGCCAATGTCTCAATGTTAGGCACGACCTGTTTTAAGATGCCATCCTTAGACTGTTTGACTGACACGAGTCCACGAGGTGGCTCAATGCCGTTGGTGGCATTGGCAATCTGACTGGATGTCTCAGAGGGCATGAGGGCAGACACTGTGGAGTTACGCAAGCCATGTGTCTTGATGTCGGCACGCAGCTTCTCCCAATCTAGATGGAGCGGTTCATTGCAAATCTGGTCTAAGTCTGACTTGTAGGTATCAATCGGCAAGATGCCTTGACTGTAAGTGGTCTCAGCAAAAGCAGGGCAAGCCCCACGCTCTTGGGCAAGTTTGTTGGACGCCTCCAAGAGATAATATTGAAAAGCCTCAAACGTGCGATGGGTCAGCCCCAACGCACCCACATCAGAGTATCGTGTGCCGTTTTTGGTCAGATAATAGGCGTAGTTGATGACGCCGACACCGAGCGTGCGACGGTTCATGCTGCCGTTTTTGGCGGCAATGACAGGATAATCTTGATAATCTAGCAAAGCATCTAAGGCACGCACAATCAGCTCGGCAGGCTCTCTCATGTCTTCTAGCTTGTTAATCTTGCCTAAGTTGATGGCGGATAACGTGCAAAGTGCGATTTCCCCTTTTTCATCGTTAATGTTATCTAGTGGCTTGGTCGGCAGGGCAATCTCCATGCACAGATTAGACTGGCGAATGGGGGCGACCGTCGGATCAAAGGGGCTATGTGTGTTACAGTGATCCACGTTCTGTATGTAGATTCGCCCTGTGCTGGCACGCTCTTGGAGCATCAAGCTAAACAGCTCACGGGCGGCAATTTTGCGTTTGCGAATGCTCTCATCATTCTCATACATCACGTAGAGTCGCTCAAACTCATCTTGATCAGCAAAAAAGGCTTCGTACAGTCCTGCCACATCCGAAGGGGAGAAGAGCGTGATGTCTTCATTTTTGATGAGGCGGGTGTATAGGGTTTTGTTAATTTGTACGCCATAGTCCATGTGGCGGACACGGTTATCTTCCACGCCTCGGTTATTTTTTAGGACAAGGAGACTCTCCACCTCCAAATGCCATAGCGGATAAAACAGCGTCGCCGCCCCACCGCGCACGCCGCCCTGAGAGCAGGACTTAACGGCAGCTTGAAACATCTTAAAAAAAGGAATGCAGCCTGTATGCTGAGCCTCACCGCCACGAATGGGCGAGCCTAGGGCACGAATGGCACCAGCATTGATGCCTATGCCTGCACGCTGAGAAACATAACGCACGATGGCGGAGGTGGTGGCATTGATGCTGTCTAAGCTGTCATCGCACTCGATGAGCACGCACGAGCTAAACTGGCGTGTCGGTGTACGCACGCCTGACATGATGGGGGTGGGCAATGAAATGTAGAAGCTCGAGGTGGCGTCATAAAAACGCTTGACATAATCTAGTCGCACCGCCTTATCATACCCTGCAAACAGGCAC
>JBHCFR010000020.1:0-2896 GCA_041801945.1 Moraxella sp.
AGTTGTTGTAGGTGAATTCTTTTTCGCTGTAAATCGGATAATACTGTGCCGAATTTTTAATCACTGTCCGAGCCAGCACCGCCAAATCCTTGGCACTAGAACGATGAGAATCGGCGGGCATGCCTGTGGCATTCTCAAAACGCGTATTGGTCATGCCCAGTTTGGCGGCCTCATCATTCATCACCGCCGCAAGAGCAGATTCTGAACCTGACAGATGTTCTGCTACTGCAATGGAGGCGTCATTGCCTGACTGAATGATGATGCCTCTTAACATGTCAATGGCACTTGCTGTCTGTCCTAGGGGTACATACATGCACGACTGACTGCCAGAGCCGCGGCACCATGCCTTTTCACTGACTTTAATCGGTGTTGTCTCTGACAACTCGCCTGACAGTAGTTTTTGCTCCAAAATATAGCTGGTCATCATTTTGGTCAAGGAGGCAGGAGGCAGGGGCGTATCGGCATTGCTCTGAGCCAGAATGGTTCCTGTATCATAATCCATCAGCACATACGCTGAGTTGTCTTGCGTGGGAGGGTGGATGCCATTGTTGGCAAAGGCACTGTTGGCAAAGATACTAAGAGACGCTGTCAAAAACGTCAAAGACAAGGTGGTTTTTTTAAAAAAAGTCATCATACCGCAGGTTCACTTCACTCAAACACAAAAAAGGTGCTAACTATACCAAAAATTGATGAAATATAAAATATTTTTGTTATGTTTAGGGCGAAAATAATAAAACTTACTTATCGCCTGTCATCATGTCCATTCATTTGCATGGTTTTGTCTGGATTTGGGTTGTGGATTTGGGCTGTATGGCAAATCTACTACCCTAAGACCAAAGCCATGATGCTAGCACCTAAAACGCTCGGCTGACATTGGCAAAATCCACGCACAATTCACGGTTTTCTTTTTGTGGGAATTTTTTGGTCCATGAACGCATGCTTTGCAACACAGCACGATAGTCTTGTTGCGTAGAAAGGTAGTTCAAAATTTGCTCAGGGTCATCAGCACTTGGGATGAACGCTCTTAGCTGATTGTCATAGGCTTCATAAAATTGGCTTTTTTGTCGTCCGCTTAACATCTGCGGACAAATCTCTGCCATGACCTGCACCAGTGCCAACTCATATTTGGTCACACGAATGCTCGCCAAATCATTGGCACTCACGGGGTAAATCTTTGCTGTCTTGGTGGTCGTTTTCTGGGCGGTGGTTTTTTGGGAGGGTTGTGCGTGAGCCTGCAAAATAAATGTGGTACAAACCACCAAAATCACCACAAAAGCTTTTAATAATTTTGCAATGTCTGTTAGGCTAACACCATCACAATACGCCGCCAATTCACGGCGTGCACTCGTCATGGCTGATTTGGCAAAGCTCTTAGCAAGACTAATGGGAGAAACTGATATAAGCATGGGCGATAACCAACTTATCTGCTGTTTTTAGACGAGACTATCATACCCATAAATGCTTAAAAAAGTATCTCAAATTGACCTAAAAATGTAGAATAATTGTGTTTAAAAACAAAGTTTAGTAACGAGGCAGCAACAGTCATCATCGCCCATCATGGATGGCTCATGCTTAGCCGTCACTCAGTCATCACCCAGTTATCACTTAGTCATCACTTAGCTTTTCATGAATGCACTTATTCACCCATTCATCTATTTACTGACCATTATAATGACGCTATCAGGTTTATCACAGCAGATTTTGTATTTTATTGTCCTGTATCATCTTCATCCTTATGCCCAAAATAAAATAAATTCACCAAACCCTCACATTTTTCGTCGGTTTTCTTTATAATAATCCTTCATTTCTTCTAATCAAAGCACGCTAGTCCAGAGCGATGATTGATTGTAAAGCAAAACAGGGTGTCGCTCCTTTTTTATTTGACACCCCTTTGACAAAAGACTCTCTCATGACCAAAAACCGACTGATTGACCCTAATCTTAAAAAAGATGACGTACTTGACCGTGCCATTCGCCCTGCCACTTTATCAGACTACATCGGACAACCCAAAGTGCGTGAGCAGATGGAGGTCTTTATCACAGCGGCTCGCCAACGTCGTGAAGCACTGGACCACACGCTCATCTTTGGTCCGCCCGGCTTAGGTAAGACCACGCTCGCCAACATCATCGCTCGTGAAATGGGGGGCAACTTACGCTCCACCAGTGGACCTGTGTTGGAGCGTGCAGGGGATTTGGCGGCGATGCTCACCAATTTAGAAGAGGGTGATGTGCTATTTATTGACGAGATTCATCGCCTAAGCCCTGTCATTGAAGAAATCCTTTATCCTGCCATGGAAGATTTTCAGCTGGACATCATGATTGGTGAGGGTCCTGCAGCACGCTCTATCAAGCTTGATTTACCACCTTTTACCTTGGTGGCAGCGACCACGCGAGCAGGGCTCTTAACCTCGCCACTTCGGGATCGTTTCGGCATCGTTCAGCGTTTGGAGTTTTATGATGTCGCAGATTTGACCACCATCGTCAAACGCTCAGCACGACTGCTGGACATCAAGATGCACGAGCTAGGGGCATCCGAGGTCGCCAGACGAAGTCGTGGCACCCCTCGCATTGCCAACCGTCTGCTTCGTCGTGTGCGTGACTACGCCCAAGTCAAAGGCGATGGCACCGTCACAGGTGACATGGCAAGTCTTGCCCTAGACATGCTCTCGGTAGATAAACAGGGGCTTGACCATCTGGACAGACGCTATTTGTCCATGCTACAAGAACGCTTTGATGGACGACCTGCTGGCGTGGAAGCCATCGCCGCTGCCATGGCAGAAGACCGTGGCACACTAGAAGATGTGATTGAACCCTATCTCATCCAACAAGGCTACATTCAGCGGACACCCAAAGGAAGAATCTTGCTTGATAAAGGCATGGCGGTAGAAGATTAGTTC
>JBHCFR010000021.1:0-3550 GCA_041801945.1 Moraxella sp.
AATCGTGCCGCCTATCAGGTGGGCGTGCGTCATGTGGTGCTGATTGGGTATTTGGCAAAATACTTTGGGCGGATGGTCGCCGTCAAACAAGACGCTGACCGCCTCTATCCACTGCAACATCATTTGGCATGCGGCTTGCATCCTTTATACATCGCCGAGCATGAGGAGGGGCATTTGGGGGTGTTGGAGGATTATTTGACGACCTATCCCAACATCGCCATCGGTGAGATAGGGCTAGACACTTATCCTGATGAATTAAAAAATAAAGCGATGTACCAAAAACAAATCCGTTTTTTTATAGAGCAAATCGCCATGGCAAAACAACACGATTTGCCGATATTATTGCACATTCGTAAGGCACATGCCGAGACGTTAAAAATTCTAAAAGAACAAAAATACAGGGCAGAGCATCAAGGCGGCATCGCCCATAGTTTTAGCGGTGGCGAAAATGAAGCGATGAGTTTTGTGAAAATGGGCTTTAAACTTGGCATTACAGGACAAATCACCAATCCTAACGCCAAAAAATTACGCCACGCCATGAAAGCTGTCTTTGACAAATTTGGCATCGCTGCCTTTGTGATTGAGACCGATTGCCCTGACATGAACCCCTTGCCTTGCCAGTTGCATGGTCATTATTTTAATGAACCCAAAAACATCATCCATGTCGTCAATGAACTGAGCGTCATCTTTGGCATGGACAAAGAGGTGCTCGCCCATCATCTGTGGCAGAACACCAATGACGCACTTGGTACCAATTTTACATATCCTTCTAATTTTACATACCCTATTAGCGAAACAAGGTAGCTCATGACTGACCGTAGATTTATAGGCACACGCACCCTTTATCAAGAGAATTTCGATGGCTTTCAAAACGCTCACGTCTATGTCATCGGCATCGGTGGCGTCGGCTCATGGGCGGCCGAAGCACTGGCTCGCACGGGCGTTGGCGAGATGACACTCATTGACATGGATGTGCTGGTGGAGAGTAATGTCAATCGCCAACTGCCAGCACTGACCGACACGTTTGGTATGGGCAAGATAGAGGTGATGGCAAGCCGTGCCCAAGGCATCAATCCGATGATGAAGGTTCACGCCATCGATGAATTCATCACGCCTGATAACATCCATGAGCTACTGCCAGATAATGAGATGGTGGCAGCACATAAAGCCAATCACAAGAGCCTTGTTGTTCTAGACTGTACAGATGACATGAATGCCAAACTTGCCATTGCTTTGTATTGCCGATTTCACAAAATCAAGCTCATCATCTCAGGAGGGGTGGGAGGTAAGATAGATCCTTTGCAGATTAAGGTGAGTGATTTAAGGGAGGTCTATCAAGATCCCTTGCTTGCCAAATTACGCCAAAGCCTAAAAGACAAAAACATCAACAAAGATCTAAAACGCAAATTTGGCATGAAATGCGTCTATTCTAGCGAGCCTTTAAAATTTGATAACACGTGTAGCAGTGGTCTAAATTGTGGAGGCTATGGCTCAGCCGTCACCGTTACCGCCAGTGTCGGCATGATCATGGCGGCGGAATGCTTAAAAATCATCAGCCAATCCTCTTGATGATAAAAGGCTTGGCTGCCAAATGCCAAAATGCAGATGTGACGTCAAAACCATCACACGCCACCCAAAAACCGAACAACCAAAGAAGGACAACACAATGAAAATCTTGCAATCAAAGTACTATCGCCCAAAGAAGATATGTAATGAAGTCTATATAGATGGGCGTCACCAAGTGGTTGCCACAGACTTAGATCAAGAGGTGAAAACCTCAGACACGCCCTATTATAGTCTGTTATGCTCGCTGTTCCCCAGTGTGGATTTTAATGACATGGTCATCAAACGAGAGAGGCTTGACGGTTTTATCAAATGTAGTGACTATCATCCTGTGGCGTTTGATAAGAGAAGCCAGCATTTTTATGAAAGGGAAGTTTGCTATTTTTATGAAAAGTATGAGCTGTTCATCGTTGCCAGTGAAGATTTGAGCAATGAGTATGATAAGACGGTTTTTGAGGCAGGGTTTTTGGGCGTGGATCATGTGTTTTATGACCCAAGAAATGAAAACGCCCTAACCAATATCCGCAGCTTTTTTCAAGAATATCTAGAAAAATACCTCTCCAAAGACAGTAAAGTGCTGTTATTATTAAAAGAGGGTCGGGATTTGGTGTTTAAGCACCAAAGCATCAAGCCTTATACGCTAAATTTACAGACGATGTATAATGATGATTTTTTGCCAGTACATCAAAAAATCAAAGAAGAGCTGACCCAAGGCAAAAAGGGCGTGGTGCTATTGCATGGCTTAGCAGGTACGGGCAAGACCAATTACATCAAATGGCTGACTGCCCAAATCCCTGACAAAGACTTTATTTTTGTGCCCAATAACATGATTGGCGAGCTTGCCAAACCTGAGTTCATGAGCATGCTCATTGAGCAGAAAAACTCTGTGCTGGTGCTCGAGGACTGTGAGAACTACATCGCTGAGCGTGTGGGTGGGGGCAATCAAACGGACGTGGTGGGGATCATTCTAAACATCGCTGATGGCATACTCTCTGATGTGCTAGAATGCCAGTTTATTTGTACCTTTAATGCCGATTTGATGGACATTGATCACGCCCTGCTAAGACGTGGGAGGCTCATCGCTGAGTATCAGTTTGGTCGGCTCGCCACAGAGAAGTGCCAAGCCTATCTACAATCGGTCGGTAAAGAGGCAAAAGTAGAGGTGCCGATGACATTGGCAGAATTAACCCATCTGGACGAAAAAGAGTACAAAGCCGTGGACGACAAAAAAGTGGGATTTGGTTTTGTGTGATTTGACTTTGTGTACATGTGCCAAGCTTGCAAGTGGCATAAGACGCCACCGTGCAAAAGGCTAGGGCGAGGTTAGAGCCAAAGCCTGTGTCATGTTCATCTTGGTCAGTAAGGCTGCCATGTCGTCAGGCAGATGCGCTTCAAAGACTTGTGGTTTGTTATTTATGGGAATGGTTATCCGCCAAGCGTGTAGGCACAGGCGTTTGATGCCTTTTGCCTCTGCCAGTGCCGACTGTGCCTGTGATTGATACTTATCATCGCCGAGCAGGGCATGTCCGATGCTTGCCATGTGAACACGAATCTGGTGCGTGCGTCCTGTCAGAGGGCTTGCCTTGATGAGGCTGACCGCCATGCCATCTATATCGCAGGTGGCAAGTGTCCTGATGTATGTGTGCGAGGGTTTGCCCTCTTGATGCACCTTAACACGCCTCTCGCCATTTGCTAGGGTGTATTTTAACAGAGGCTTATCTATCAGCTGTTCGCCTTTTAGCGTGCCATGCACCAAGCACAGATAGTCCTTTTTGATGGTTTTGTCTCTAAAATGCTCTTGTAAGTGTTTTAGGGTGCTGCGTTTTTTGGCAATCAACAGCAGCCCCGAGGTGTCCTTATCAATGCGATGGATGAGCTCTAAGTAAGACTTGCCTGTGACAACACGCATCGCCTCAATCACCCCAAAGCTCTCGCCGCTACCGCCGTGTACTGCCATGCCATGAGGTTTGCACAGCACCATCAAGCC
>JBHCFR010000022.1:0-5402 GCA_041801945.1 Moraxella sp.
ATCTGCCCCTGCTCTCTTAATGCCCCCGCCATCTTGGTCAGCCATTTTTCATGCACATTCGCATCATTTTCCCACAAATGTTGATACCACATCGGTGCATCAACACCTGCACCATATCCTCTGTCTTGATCAAAGCGTGCAAGGCGTGAAAAGGTGTATGGAATCCATGCTGTTTTAAATTTAGAGGCGGGGAGTTTTTTGGGCAGGTGTTTTAACACGAGGCGAAAGCATCCATCCTGTCGGCTTTTGGGCGTCGTCATCGGCTTTTAGAGCGGACAACTCATGTGCATACACCACTTCGGCAGGCTGACGCAAATATCGGTCATGTTATTTTTCCTTTTTGATGATGAGCATCCTCTGATGTCATCTCATCATAAGCTGTTAAGTCGGTAAAAGATGGATAGAGCATGGCAGGCGACATCGCCCACCACAAATCAAGAGACTCTATCGTCTAACAGTGCGTTTAGGGTTAATACAGATAAAGCAGAATCGGTCTTTGGGAGACCCGATTACATCAAATGACCAAGGCAAGCTTTGTCGGCGTCCTGATCCACAAGCAGTCCCAAAGCGTGAGCCTGCTCGTGGATGTGGTGGTAAGTCCCATGACTTGCGTTCTCTTGCCATTGATTGATGTACGCCATGAGTGCTTGATAACTGCCACTTGCCTGTAACGCCTCAAAATCCACATTTAGGCCCCAAGGCGTGATACGAAGTAAATCAGAAAAGGCGGCACCTCTTGAAAATTTTTTGCTGGCAAATTCTTGTCTGAGCGGCAAAGGCAGCCTTGGACGTATCATGGTATAATAATACTCATCCTGCTTATCAATCCCATCTGAGAGCGGTCTTGCAATTTTAGCCAACTGGTCATCACTGATCATCTTCACCAATTTTGAAAGTAAAATGCGATGATGATCATAATAACCCCCTCTTCTCTCATTACCATGAATATCTAACGCCAAGAGAAACTCTGGCAGAGACAATTTAAATCTGCCAGCAAGTGCAAACAGATTGGCATCTTGTAGTAGTTTGTGGCGATTGTCTCGTTGTAGGTTGTTTTGGTGGTTTTAAAAATGATGCCCTGTGCTCCTTGTTCTAGCTCTTCAAACAGCTTCTCGGCAAGCCCCTCATCATACTCGCCAAGCCTTGCCAGATATGCCTTAGTCGTATCTTTAATTTTTTGCGAGCGGTCTTTGCCAAGACTTTGCAGCAAAGGCTTATCGTCACGGATAAATCGACGGACAAGACCCAAGCGAGTGCCAAACGCTCTTCGGCAGACTCATTTGGGGCAAATCTGGCGAGCAGTTCACGTGCGGCAGCTGGGTCTGTTTTTCGTAGGCATTTTAGTTGGTGGCGTCTTTGGATGGGGTGCCATTCATGCCAGTTATCGGCTGTTAGCGTATCGCCATCTGTGTAGGCGTAAGCGTCATTAATCCATGCACACCATGCCAAATACTCGCTCGGTAGCACCCCCTCAAAGTTGGCAGGTTCAGGGTCATCAAATTCTACCTGCATGTGCTTGACTGGCAGCCAAACGGTGGGAGGGGCGGTATAACCACGCTCAAAAATAAACGCCAACAGACGCACAATCCACATCACATTGCCCTGATGCTCCTCCAAAATCCGTGCAAGCAAACAGTGCAACTGTTTGGGTAAGATGGGGGTGGGCAGATGGGGCATGACCGACACAGCAAATACTACCACCCAAAAGCCTCAAACAACACTCCTGCCCTATCCGATTTTGGGGTATTTAAAAGCATCGATGGCAGCTCATCCGCCATAGATACCAAGCCACCTGCCTTAGCATCCACTAGGCGGGCTGAAATCTGACGACTGCTCTGCTTGGCATAATCCATGAACACACCCATGCCTAGGCTGATTTGGTCATCTAACCAGCCGATGAATTCGGCAATACCTAGGCTGATTTGGGCGTCGGTATTGACTTTGATTTTTTCGGCACGCTTTTTGGCACTTTCTCTTTTTTGGGGGTCTATTGCCTTGGGCGGCTCTGTTTGACTGTCCGCCAGATGAATGGACTTGCTGAGCTTGACTGTCACCTCTTGGGCGGTGTGCGTATCGGTTTTGGTTGATTTTCTTCTTCTGCCAAGCCAGTCCGACACCCAGTCAGGCGTGGATGACACCACAAAGGGCGAGGCGTCCTCTACATACCGCCACATCAAGGCCAAGGCGTGCTTACAGGGAAATTTACGAGAGGGGCAGGTGCATTTATATCCTGCATCGGTGATGTCTGTCACGACATAATAAGGCTTTGACCCTGATCCTTGACATTCGCCCCAAGCAGTCTGGGTGATTGGGCAAAAACCCTGTCCTTGCCATTTGTTATCCCCCAAAAGTTTTTTGGCAGATACTAAGGACGCTTGATCAGGAGCGATGTCTTCTATTTTTTGCAAGGTTAAGGTCATGGCAAATCGTGGCAATCCTTGTAATGGCACTGATTATAGCACGCCGCCACAGGTGGCACAAGACAATCAGGATAATGGGTGTTTTGATTTGAGTATTGATTTTACCATCGTCAAAACCCATGCCTATTGAACCCAACCCTCGCACCATGATAAGATGACCGACAGATTTTAGATACAGCCCTGCTTTGATGACTTATGACAACCGCCAAAGGCAAGGGGTGACGTGCCAGCAGCTCACAAGATTTTGATTGAGGTTCTCATGAAGCGTTTATTATTTGGTACTTTTTGTGTGTTTATCGCCTGCGTGCCCATCAGCAAGTGATGGCGAGCGATCAAATAACAGCGAGCGATTTACTGGACTTTGATACCACGTATCAATTGGCACAACAGGGCGATCCTATTGCCCAAAACAACTTGGGTTATTTCTATAACCATGGCATGGGTGTGCCAGAGGATTATGCCCAAGCAAGATATTGGTATGAGAAATCAGCCCAACAAGGTTTTGTTGAAGCCCAGTTTCATTTGACGGAGTTATAGACTTTTTGATTCAAAACAAGACTAGGCGACAACGACCGCAGCGTACAAGTAGTACATAAGGGAGTTGGCAACGCCGTATTGTTTTGCAATCAAATGGCTATATATGCCAATGGGTACGGCGTCAAACAAGACCATGCCCAAGCCAAATACTGGCATGAAAAAGCCGCCAATCAAGGTGACGCAGATTCGCAATATATTTTGGGTTCTTTCTATGCCAATGGGCATGGTGTGCCAAAAAAATTATCAACTTGCCAAAGCGTGGTTCAAACAAGCCTGCGACAATGGCAGTCAAGGCGGCTGCGATGAGTATCAACATCTTCATGCAGAGCTGGCAGATTAGGGCTAACGTCATTCATCATGCCATCGGCAAAGCATGAATGCCATTTACAAATCCATCGGCAAATCCATCAAGTCGCCTTAGGGTCTTAGCCCCGATACAACCCCACCACATCTCCCACGATCATAATGGCAGGGGCAGGCAGTTGGGCAGTCGCTTGCTTGGCGACGATGTCTGCTAATGTGCCTGTCAATACCGCTTGGGTGGGCAAACTGGCATTTGAGATGATGGCGATGGGTGTGGTAGCTTCAAGCCCTGATGTGATAAGCTCATCTACCACCGTTTCTAGGGCGTGCAGCCCCATATAAAACACCAGTGTTTCATCTTGGTGGTAAGTGCTTTTTAGCCCATCAAACGCACCCCCTGTCTTATAACACCCCGTCAAAAAACGCACCGATGTCGCCACCCCCCGATGAGTCAGCGGTATGCCCGTACTGCTTGCCGCCGCCAGTGCCGATGTGATGCCCGATACCACTTGATAGGGAACGCCTGCTTGCTGACACGCCAACATTTCTTCGCCGCCACGCCCAAACACAAACGGGTCGCCCCCTTTGAGCCTTAGCACCCGTTTGCCGTCTTTGGCGTATCGGACGATAAGGGCATTGATTTCGTCTTGGGTTTTGGCGTGGTCGCTACGTTTTTTGCCCACAAAGATTTTATCACTATCACGGCGACACAGCTCCAAAATCTCAGGCGACACCAGTGCGTCATACAACACCACATCTGCCTGCCCCATCAAACGCAGCGCCTTCAAAGTCAATAAATCAGGGTCGCCCGCCCCTGCCCCGACAATATACACTTCGCCTGTATTTTTATTATCATTTTTGATAAAAGTATTTAATTCTTCATCAAGGGGGTTAATGGCTTTATCATTTAACACCTTATCAAAAATCTTTTCCCAAAAATGCCGTCTTTGATTAATATCGCCTAAGGTTTCTTTGATGGTTTGGCGAAATTCGCCTGCTTTTTTGGCAAGCTCGCCTAGATTACTGGGTAAGCTACTTTCTATTTTGGCACGGATTAATCTTGCCAAGACAGGGGCATTGCCATTACTGGATACGCCAATCACTATCGGGTCTTTATCCACAATCGCAGGAAAAATAAAATCACAAAGCTCTGGCGTATCTACCACATTGATGGGAATGTTTAATGTTTTGGCATCTTGATAAACTGCCTGATTTAACGTGTTATCATCGGTGGCACAAATGATAAGCACAAAGTCTTTATTTAAATCTGTGGTTTCATAATATTTAATTTGGTAGTGAATATTATTTTGATGAATCCATGCCAAAAACTCATCATCAATACGCTTGGCGATGATATGAATATTTGCCCCTGATTTTTGTAATAACAAGGCTTTACGTTTTGCCACACTGCCACCACCAATAATCAGCACAGGCTTATTGGTCAAATTAAAAAATAAAGGCAACGTATTCATCATCTATCCTAAATCAGTTTAAAAAAGCCAAATTGTTTTTTGGCTTTTTTATATTAGTAAATATTAATTATTATAATTGAGTATGCAATCCACATTCCCGATTAGCTAACGCTTTGGTCGGGTCAAAATAATCTTTTTCGCCGTATTCATCGATGGTAGGCAAGCCATTATCGGCTTGATATTGATTTAACGCTTCTGCTGACAAATAAAACAAAGGCGCGACTTTTAATACGCCGTCTTTGGACAGGCTTAATACATCTAGTGCGGTGCGAAATTCAGTTTGGTCTTTGCGAATGGCATTAAACCACACGTCAGGATTTAATTCTGCCAAAGCACGGCGAAACGGCTCTAATTTGACTTGCTCGGTAAACTCATCATGCAAAGGACTATCCACATCAGGAATGCCGTCCATCGCCACATCACGAAAGGCACGAGTTTGGGCGGGGATAAAAGTGATGGCATTTAGGTTTAATTCTTTAATAAGTTTTTGGGCGTGCTTATAAGTGGCGATGGTATTATAGCCACTGTCCACAAATAGCACGGTGATGTCAGGGCGAATTTGGCTCACTAGATGCAAAATAGAGGCTTCATAAGGGCGAAACTTGGTGGTGATGAGGGGGTTTTTGGCAACCAACAAAGCCCATTCTACAATCTCTTTGGACCTTTTGCC
>JBHCFR010000023.1:0-5664 GCA_041801945.1 Moraxella sp.
AAATCTTTATGGCTGCCTGCTTTTATCGGCATGGGAGTAATGCCATCGGTGACCACCACCGCAGGTACTGCTTGGGTGTCTTGGTAGAATTTTTCAAACCATCGCTCTAAATTCATGCCGTTGTACAAAATCAGGTCAGCCTCTTTGACCTTGGCGATGTCTTTGGGTGTGGGCTCATAATCGTGGATTTCTGCCCCTGCTTTGGTGATGGACTGCACATGAGCAGCATCTCCTGCCACGTTTTGGGCGATGTCGGCGATGATGGTAAACGTGGTGATGACCGTCGGCTTATCCTCTGATGAGGTTTGGGTGGTGTGCTGTTGCTCGGTGGTCTCTTCACTTGATTTGTTACAGCCAGCCAAACCAACCACGCCAAGACAAAGACTCACATAAAAGCCCAGATAAGCCGCCCTTTTTGTTAGGGTTAAGCTTGTGATTGCACTCATAGAATCCTCCCATCTTACTTTATCTTGCTTTGTCTTATTGACGGTTTTGCACCAGTTTCACAAAAAATATGTTATTCTGCCTCATAGGACAATCCTAAGTGAGGGTCTGTTTGACCAAAACAAGAGGGCGGCACTCTTTATGTGCAAATATCCTGCTTAATCCTGTCAGACACTAACGTCTAGTCTTAGAGGGAATGCTCGCTTTTAAACCCACTCATTTGACAGCCCACCCAAACAGTAAAAACCCTGCCATCTTATGATAGCAGGGTTTTAGCTTAATCAAAAATTAACATTTTTAAATGATGATATTTTTTTGCTTTATCGTGTCATCTTCATGCCATAAGATTACTTCAAGCGTCTTTTGCCTGTGACAAATTCATAGATGAATAGCACGATGATGGCACCGATGACGGATAAGATAAGACCGCCAATACCGCCATTTGATGATAAGCCCAGAAGACCCGCCAAAAAGCCACCGACCATAGCACCAACAATACCCAAAACGATGGTCATGATCCAACCCATGGAATCCGCACCTGGTTTGATGGCTCGTGCCAATAATCCCACAACCAAACCCACAATGATGGTCCAAATAATTCCCATGATGTCTCTCCTACATTAAGCGGTTTAAAATCATTCTTTGATGAGTCCATCAGAGGAATGTCTCATCATCGCTGATCCCAACCCAAACGCATTCATTGAACTGATTAACTGATTTAACATTCATTAGTTAGCATTCATCAGTTTATTTACCCAGTTCGGAGTCATTGTAAGTCAATCTGTCTGTCCTCACTACTTTAAAAACGTTAATAACGTAGAATAAATGTCACATTTTAGGTAGATTTTTGATGATTTGGTTAAAATCTTAGCAAATATTGGGTGATTGTGCATGGCTTTTGTAAATGAATATGGCTATGACCTAAGCATTCTCAAACATCCGAGCTGATTAGGCTAGGATTAGGCTAAATTGGATGGGGGGTTTATTGTGGTATATAGACCTCTTGCTTTTATGATTGATATCAAAAAAGCGATATCCCAAGCGGCTTATTCGGACAGTACCTCCAAAATCTTAGTATGTATCCCCTCAAAGCCTCCATTGCTCATCACGATAATGGCATCATTAGCAAGGACATTGGCTTTGATAAACCGTAGAATCTCATCAATCTCATCAAGCACGATTTGTCCATCCGTGTCGCCTATCGCTTCTTGCAATCCCCACGTCAGGCCCTTAGGCTCATACCAGATGACACCATCCGCGAGCGATGCCGACGGTGCAAGCTGTGCCTGATACACACCAAGTTTCATCGTGTTAGAGCGTGGCTCTATCACCGCCCAAATCCTACGACCATGAAGTTTTTTCTTAGCACCGTCGAGCGTGGTTGTGATGGCGGTGGGGTGATGGGCAAAATCGTCATAGACCTGTACACCGCCAACTTCGCCTATCAGCTCCATACGCCGCTTTATGCCTGCAAAGGCGGAGAGTGCCTGACAAGCGGTTGCTACCGACACGCCCACACCATAAGCGGCTGCGATGGCGACCAAGGCATTATTGACATTATGTACGCCGCTCATGCTCCAACTGACGACGCCCTCCTCTTGTTCGTGTTTCACGTGGAACACCGAACCGTCTTCTTTGTCTAGATGTGCTTGCCAATCGGCAGCATCACCGATGCTCGTACGCCATACTGGTGTCCATACCCCCATGTCAAGTGTGGCTTCTAGACTGTCCACGCCTTTTGGCATGATGATCTGTCCTGTGTGGGGTATCATGCGAATCATGTGATGAAACTGCGTCTGAATCGCCTTTAAATCAGGGAAAATGTCGGCATGGTCGTATTCTAGGTTATTTAAGATGGCGGTGGTGGGACGGTAATGCACGAATTTTGAGCGTTTGTCAAAAAAAGGCACTGTCATACTCGTCTGCTTCTATGACAAAATAGTCCTTCCCCAAATGCGAGCTATGAACAAAGGCATCTTTGAGTCTCTCATCCTCTGTGCTCACAAGTGGCACACCACCGATCAAAAACCCTGTATCAATCCCAGCATACTGTAAAATCCACGCAAGCATGGTCGTGGTGGTGGTCTTGCCATGTGTTCCTGCCACTGCCAAGACATGGCGATCTTGTAGGACGTGTTCAGATAAGAATTGTGGGGCAGACGTGTAGCGTATCCTCTCATCTAGCATGTACTCCACCGCCTCCATGCCTCTCTTACAGACATTGCCCACCACCACCAAATCAGGGGCAGGATGAAGATGAGAGGACAGATAGCCTTCTAAAATCTGAATGCCTGCCTGTTCAAGCTGTGTGCTCATGGGAGGATAAATGGCGGTATCTGACCCTGTGACCGTGTGTCCTAAGTCTCGCGCAATCAAAGCAAGCGACCCCATGAATGTGCCACAAATACCCAAAAAATGAATGTGCATGATGAATTCACAAATAATTAAATAAAGGGTTTATTATATCAAAACTGATGGGTATTGGAAGGATTAAGCCGTTCTAGACTTTAAAAGCAGTCGCACAAGCCACAAATGCACCAAAATCAACACCCCAAAAAATATCCCCGACTGCATAGGGATGGACAGTCCCATGAATGTCCAATCAATCACACCACAATCTGCCGAACCCGACAAAATGAGCTGCAAAATATCGGTCATCGGCATGGTTTCTAACCAAAAATCAAAGCCCGCCCCACAAGATGCCATCGGATCAGGGAACTTTTGTAACCAGACATGACGCAGTGCTACCCCAAATGCCCAAGCAATACCCAAAAAACTGCCCAACCACAACATCAGCTTGACCGCCAGTTTTTTGGGGTTTATTAGGGGCAGAAAGCAGAGAGAAAGCCCCCATGACCATGAGCCCCACTCGCTGTAAAATACACATTGGGCATGGTTCAAGCCCCAACCCGTGTTGTAAAAACATGGCATAAGCCATGCCCACAGCAGCTGCTAAAAATAAGCCAAAACTCACCGCTCTGGGGTTTTGACCTAAGTTTTTTAATAACGTTTTCATAAATTATTCTATCAACTATTTATCGGTACATTTGTAAAAATTCATAAAAATCTTGGGTTTCTTCTCGTTCTAGCTGTTGCTGATCCGCGAAGGAT
Organism: Moraxella sp.; assembly: GCA_041801945.1. GTDB lineage: Bacteria > Pseudomonadota > Gammaproteobacteria > Pseudomonadales > Moraxellaceae > Moraxella. The sequence continues at coordinate 3,556 of JBHCFR010000023.1, forward strand.
TGTATGGCGATATTGGCATAGTGAAAAGCATCTTCATTACTAAGTGCATACCCTAACAGTTCTTGATGGTGTTTTTGAGCCAGTCTTTGTCCTAACTGCCATGTGCCGCCCAGTCTTTGGCTGTCTAAGATGACCTGTGCTGATGGCGTAAAATCAGGGTTGATTGCCATGCCTTGCATGAGGGATAATGACAAACGATAGTCGTTGCCACCGTGATATTCATCAAAGGCATCAGCGATGCTCTGCATTTGGTTTAGGATGTCTGTTATCCATGCACCAAGATTTTGCTCGCCTGCTAGGGTGCTTATGGCGGTGTTTTTGTTACGCCCTTCATTGACCACTTTATCTATGTTAGATGAGAGTAATTTTTCTTCATCAGGCAGCAGTTTGGGCGATGGCGACAACAGACAATATAACGCAAGCACCTCCAAGAAGCACGCCGTCGCGGTTGTGATGCCAATATCACTGTATGGATCTAAATCAATGGCACGAAACTCCACATAAGCAATACCCCGAGCCTCCAAGGCCTGTGTGGGTGTCTCGCCTGATTTGGTGACTTGTTTGGGACGGATGGGGCTATAAAACTCATTTTCAATCTGTAAAATATGATCGTTAATCTGAATGGGATGACCATCTTTATCATCCACACCGATGTCACTAAACGCCGCAAAAGGCGTCTCAATCGCCGCTCTGAGCCCTTTGATGTATTCGCCCAGCTCGTTATAACGAATGTCCAGATCCTCTTGCACGCTGTTGGTGTATCCAAGTTTACTCATACGTAAGCTTGTGGCATTGGGCTTATAATAAGTGTGATTTTCACCGCAGTCACCAAGCTTATCCGATGGGCTCAAAGGCATCAAGTCATGGGTGCGACCTGTTAAAAAACACCCGCAGACGCTTGGGCTTGCCCCCAGAAGATAAAGCACCAGCGGTGTTAGACGCTTAAAATTACGAATTAACCCTAAGTATTTTTCATTTTTAAAGGCAGGCAGATCATCTCGCCCCTCATGCTTTGCCCACACACCAAACAAATCATCGCCCACGGACAGGTTATAGTGAAGCCCTGCGATGGTCTGCATTTTGCGACCATATCGCACGCCGAGCCCTGAGCGGTATAGGGTCTTTAATCGTCCTATGTTAGAAGTGCCATAGTTTGCAAGCGGAATGTCCTCGTCGTCGGTGAGCATACAAGGCATGGATAACGGCCACATCATCTCGCCGTTTTCTAGTGAGCGGTGTACTAAGACATGTAGCTTGCGAAGCATGTCTAGGGCGTCTTTGATGTTGTCTTTGGGCTCGGTGATGAGCTCTAATAAATTCTCAGAATAGTCAGTGGTGATGTAGGGGTGAGTGAGCTTTGATCCAAGTTTGGCAGGGTGAAAAGTTTTGGCGGCATATCCCTCAGGCTGCATTCGCAATCCTTCTTTTTCTATCCCTCGTTTCATGCCTGCCACCAGCATGGAATCAAACCATGTTGGTAGAACAAAGTGCGTGTGCTGAACGGTCATGATGTGTCCAATGGTGTTTGAATGAGTGTGCCTATTATAATGGAATTGGGGGATTGACTGCAAAGCATTTTATCGCTTTGTTGCTGTTCAAGCGACAATAGCAAGCAAAAACACCTACCGATTGGCAGGTGTTTTTAAGTGAAAGGCTCTTAAAATTAAGAGAAATCCAACTCGGTTTCAAAACCTTTTAAGCTATGGCGTGCCATGGCTAGGTTTGATTTTTGACGGTCAAGCACTAGGTATAAGAACAGGCTGTCGTTACGAACCAAGGGGCGAATTAGGTGATATTGACCACTTAGGGTGATGAGAATGTCTTCAATAGAATCATTTAAGCCGAGTGCCTTGGCGGTTTTACGCTTGGCACGCACCACCTCGGTGTTACCAGCTGCTGCTAGCTCCAAATCAACGCCTGTACCCAAGGTTGCCAAAGCAAGACCTGATTCGCTGTCAACCAATGCTGCTGCAACAAAGCCGTCAATGTCACTTAGTGCGTCAAGAGATAGTTTAGCCATAATATTATTCCTTTAAAAATAAAACAAAATGTGATATTAAGTAATAGTTATCAATAATGAAGAAAATTAACTGCTTAATGACTATTATT
>JBHCFR010000024.1:0-4544 GCA_041801945.1 Moraxella sp.
AAGAAATCCAAGACCTTGTGGAGAGTGTTCGTTATCCAAAAGGTGCGGGTGCTGCCATTGACCATTAATCTGTGCTAACCCAAAACTGCTTAAAATTTCGGTTTTAAGCAGTTTTTTATTTGAATTTTCAGTTATAATGCCACTTTTATTTTAAGGAAAATACTCATGATGTTTTGGGATATTACCGCCATGATCTTTGCAGGGTTTTTGTTTGCAGGGTTTGCCATGCCGATAAAAATTTTTTATAAGAAAACACCCAAATGGGTGATTCCTGTCATGGCAGGACTTGGCATGATGAGTTATCAAGTGTACAGCGAGTATTCATGGTATGGCGACACTGCCGCCAAACTGCCCGAAGGGAGCGTGGTGGTCACGAGCGTGCCACAGTCGGTGTGGTTTCGTCCGTGGTCTTTTATCAAACCACAAGTCTTTCAATTCGTGGTCTTAGATACCGTCAATGTTACCAGCGTCAGTGACTCTGTCAAACAAGCCCAAGTGTATTTTTTTGAAAGACGATTGCCCGCCCAAAAGCTAGATGTGCTGTTTGATTGTCAAAAAGGGGTGCAGACTTATGTCATCAATCAGGACTTGACCAGATTAAATTGGCAAAAATTAGCATACACCGATAGAGCGTTAGAGCTGATTTGCAAAGACAACTGATAAAAAAGGATAAATGATAAAAAAGGACAAATGACAAAAAAGGACAAATGACAAAAAGCACGGATGATAAAAAAAGGACTTAATGAGGAATTAAGTCCTTTTTGTGTGGCTCTTTGATTAAGGGTTGTTGACAGGTGCGTTTTGGGTGGTGGGTACATCTAAGCGAAGCTGATCTTGGGCTTCTTGCTGGGCGTGATAGCCGAGTGCCAAACTGGTGCAAAAAAAGATGGTGGCAAGTACTGCCGTGGTGCGAGTCAGAAAGTTCGCCGAACCTGCTGCACCAAATACTGTGCCTGCCGCCCCTGAACCAAAAGATGCTCCTGCATCTGCCCCTTTGCCGTGCTGAATGAGTATCAACCCTGACAAGGCGATGGCAACAATGATGTGAATGGCTAAGATAAATGTGAACATGGTTTTCTCTATAACGACTTTTAAGCTTAAATTAAAATGCAAGCTGGTTAACTTTAATGGAGGCGTCTTAATCTAACAGGGTTCGTGAGTGACGATGAGGTCATCAGTTCACGATGATTGAGCGAACGCTGCGATAATGGTGTTAAAGCTGTCCATTTTCAAGGACGCACCGCCCACCAAGGCACCATCAACCTCGCGGCAACTGGCAAATTCAGCGGCATTTTTATCATTGACGCTGCCCCCATATAGAACACATACGCCATCTATGTTGTGCGTGCTTAGATTTGCCTTAATGTGCTGATGAACCCGAGCAACCTCTGCGACACTGGGCGTCAGTCCCGTGCCGATTGCCCAAACGGGCTCATAGGCAATCATCATCTGTGATGAGGATAGCGCTAATCCGTCCAATACCGATAACTGTGTATCAAGCACCGCCAACGTGTCACCAGCTTCGTACTCCTCTTTGGTCTCACCAACACATAAGATGACCGTCAACTGCTCGCTTAGGGCTTGGCAGATTTTCTTGCTAAGTAAGTCATTGTCTTCGCCATGATATTGACGACGTTCGCTGTGACCGATAAGGGTAAAGCTCGCCCCCAAATCTGCCACTTGGGCGGCAGAGACATCTCCTGTAAAGGCACCCGTGGCACCAAAGGCACAGACATCTTGGCAGCCCACCCAGAGGTTGCTGTCTTCTAGGGCAGCAGCGACCACGCCAATGTGGATAAAGCTGGGCACACACCCAACCTGAACATCGCCCGCATCTAACCCTAGCAAGGCGTTTGCCAAGGCACTTGCCTCTGAGTGCGTGGCGGGATTTAATTTCCAGTTGCCGATGACGTATTTGTTGGGCATGGAGACTCTCTATATGACATGGAACTTATTATTATACTAAACTTTCTCAAAAAAATCAGCCTAATGAACAAAAGTTTCTCAGGGGTAGTATGGTCTGACCTTCCATTCTTATCCGATAATCCCACAACTTCGCCCTTTGGGTAAAATTTTATGACAAAAACAAAGTAATTTTTGTGTTTTTGGAGTAAAATAGTCAAAAATATATGCAATTTTCACGCCAATTTAAACATATTTTAATCAATGGCAGTAATTTTTTAGGAAGATGATAATGTCCGCTCCGAATTTTGGTGGTTTGGCACATATTTTGGTGTCAAATGGCTTGGTTACCCCTGAGGCGATGCAGAAGGCTTTAACCGAATCCCAACAGCAAAACATGGCAATCGTTTCTTATCTAGTGGAGAATAAAGTCGCCCCCGCCAGTAAGATTGCCACTTTATTATCTCATGAATTTGGCGATCCCCTGCTTGATTTAAATGCCTTATCTCACGACATTATCCCCAAAAATGTGGTGGATGAGAAGATTGTGAATCAGTATGGTGCCCTGCCACTGTTTAAGCGTGGCAATAAACTGTTTGTCGGCTTATCTGACCCTACTCGGCTTGACGCCATTGATGCCATCTCTTTTAATACCAAATTGACGGTTGAGACCATCGTTGTTGAAGAAGATAAGCTAAAAAAGACCATTGAGAACCTCTACTCAGGTGGCGGCGATTTGGGAGAATTGGGCGATGTGGATTTGTCAGGCGACATAGAGGGTGGCACGACTGATGATGAAGATTTTACTGATGTCAATTCAGGTGGCACGGAAGATGCCCCTGTGGTCAAATTCGTCAATAAAATGCTCTTAGATGCCATTCGTATGGGTGCATCTGACTTACACTTTGAGCCCTATGAGAAGTCGTATCGGGTGCGATTTCGGGTGGATGGGGTGCTCCAAATCATGAGCCGTCCCCCCATTCAGCTGGCTGGGAAAATCGCCGCTCGTCTAAAAGTCATGTCACAAATGGACATCTCAGAACGCCGAGCCCCCCAAGACGGTCGTATCAAGCTAAAAATCTCCAAGACAAAAGCCATTGACTTTCGTGTGAACTCATGTCCCACGCTCTTTGGTGAAAAATTGGTGCTGCGTATCCTTGACCCATCGTCTGCCATGCTTGGGATTGATGCACTCGGCTATGAGCCTGACCAAAAAGAGCTGTTCTTAGAGGCGCTTGAAAAACCACAAGGCATGCTCCTCATCACAGGTCCGACAGGTTCGGGTAAGACGGTATCGCTCTACACAGGCTTAAACATCCTAAACACCCCCGAGACCAACATCTCTACCGCCGAAGATCCTGTGGAGATTAACTTAGAGGGTATTAATCAGGTAAACGTGAACCCCAAGGTGGGACTGACTTTCGCCTCTGCCCTAAAAGCGTTCTTACGTCAAGACCCTGACATCGTGATGGTCGGTGAGATTCGTGACTTAGAGACGGCTGAGATTGCCATCAAAGCCGCCCAAACAGGTCATATGGTGTTATCCACCTTGCACACCAACTCTGCCCCTGAAACTTTGACACGTCTGCGTAACATGGGCGTGGCATCCTTTAATATCGCAACCTCAGTGAACTTAGTCATCGCACAGCGTCTGGCTCGTCGTCTGTGTAAGTCATGCAAAAAACCGACCAATGTTCCCAAGCAAAGCCTGCTAGAAATGGGGTTCACCGAAGAAGATCTTGCCAATCCTGATAACGTCATTTATGAACCTGTGGGCTGCTCTGAATGCCGTGAAGGTTATAAGGGGCGTGTGGGGATTTATGAGGTCATGAAGGTTTACCCAAGTATCGCACGTATCATCATGGAAGATGGCAACGCCATTCAAATCAAAGACGAAGCGATGAAACACGGTTTTCGTGACCTAAGACGTTCGGGCATCATGAAGGTCCTGCAAGGTACAACCAGCATTCAAGAGATGTATCGGGTGACCAGCGAATAAGATTGATGATGTCACGCTGCTCTTTACACGCTTTTCTTTATCTTTAAAAGACTGATAAAACATAAGACAAGATAGTGTAAAGAACACTCATATAAACACCCCCAGAAGTTGGATGACCTTTGGGGGTGTTTATGTTAGGGCATTTTAGGGGGTAGACTTACCAGCCTTTAACCACGCCATCTTTAAACTGATTTTTGGCTTCGGCTTCTACTTCATCAGACTGATAGGCTTTGACGAAGTTTTGGATGGCAGCAGAATCCTTATTATCAGCACGAGCGACGATGATGTTCACATAGGGCGAGTCTTTGTCTTCAACAAAGACGCCGTCATTGGCAGTGAGACCAACTTGACCTGCATAAGTGTTATTTACCACCGCCAAGTCCACATCATCCAAAGCACGAGCAGCAACCGAAGTATCTACTTCTTTGATTTCAAGCTTTTTGGGATTCTCAACGATGTCAAGCGAGGTGGAGAATAAGTTGGTGTTGTCTTTTAGCTTGATAAGACCTTGTTTTTCAAGCAAAATCAAGGCACGAGCTAGGTTTGATGGGTCGTTAGGTACAGCGATGACCGCCCCATCTTTGAGTTCGCTGATGTTTTTGATTTTCTTAGAATAGCCCGCCAATGGATAGACGAAAGTATT
>JBHCFR010000025.1:0-4299 GCA_041801945.1 Moraxella sp.
AATAAGCAAGTACACGCTTGATGTCGGTCTGAGCCAGTGCACAAAAACCAGCAACCAACATGGACAACGCACCAACACCTCCCACGACATATAAAAGCACCTCAGGGGTCAGCATGAAGACAGGGTGCATACGAGCAATCAAATACACCCCTGCCGTCACCATGGTAGCCGCGTGAATGAGTGCTGAGACAGGGGTTGGGCCTGCCATGGCATCGGCGAGCCAAGTATGCAAAGGGATTTGAGCTGATTTACCAAACGCACCTCCCACCAACATGAGAGCCGTTAGTATCATGACAGGATCATTTACTGCAAAAACCTCTGGTGCTTTGGCGATGATGGCATGGATGTCTAATGTGCCAAATTCACGAAACAGTAAAAATAGCCCAATTGCCAAAAACACATCGCCAACACGTGTCACGGTAAATGCTTTGATGGCTGCTCGTCCATTAGCACGGTTGTGGTAATAAAAGCCGATGAGCAAGTACGAACAAATACCCACGCCTTCCCAGCCCAGATACATGAGCAGTAAATTGTCCGCTTGCACGAGTAACAACATACTGGCGACAAACAAATTAAGATAACTAAAAAATCTGACGAATCCTGCTTCGCCTTTCATGTACCAGCTGGCAAATAGGTGGATTAAAAAGCCCACACCAGTGATGATGGCGGTCATGGTCAAAGACAATCCGTCTAATGCCAAACCAAATTTGGGGGCAAAATCACCCACCGACAGCCATGTCCACAGCGTGATGAACACCGTCTTATCACTGCTGCCTGCCAGATAACTAACACCAACCATCGCGGTGGTTAATGCTGACAATGCCATGGCACCGACACCAATCATGGTGGCTAATTTTTCAGAAATTTTATCTCGCCCCGTCGCTAAGATGAGAAAACCAATTAAGGGGAAAATAAAAGTCAATGCTAACAAATTCATCCCGTTTTACCCCTTTAATTTACTGGCATGATTCACATCAAGGCTTCTAAACCGATGATAAAACTGCAATAGTATGGCAAGTCCAATCGCTGCCTCTGCCGCCGCCAAGGTTAAGATAAAGATAAACATAATTTGCCCATCTGCACTGCCCCACATGTTGCCCCCCACCACGAAGGCGAGGGCGGCGGCATTCATCATGATTTCAAGGCTCATCAGCATGAACAGCACATTACGTCTTGCCATCACACCCGCCAAACCGATGACAAACAAAATCGCTGAGAGCATCAAAGCATGATGAGCGGGTACACCTAGGCTGATTGTGCCTGCCGTATCTGTTGTCTGCATGGCAATCGCTGCCATCACTGTTGATATCATGGTCATAGACTTGCTCCTTTGTCAAGAGCCTGACTGCCAGAGGTAGTGTTGTCTTCTGGTGCTTTTGGGGTGATGATTTCATCGGGATGTTCTTGGCTATGGCTGATGTTCTCATCATCCAAAGCGCGTTTACCCAAATGATAAGCCACCACCAGTGCTCCTAGCAATAAAAATGCCGCAATCTCCACCAAAAGCACATATTTGGTGAACAAACTGATGCCCACCTCTTTGACGCCGATGCTTTGATTGTGCAACATCGCATGATCGCCTCCTGTTAAGAAGCCAACCAACACGCCACCGACGATAAGCATCAAGCAAAGCGGCATTGCCCATGCACTCGCTGTCAGCCAAGTTTTCTCTTCGGTCGTGTCCGTCCCAAGATTTAACATCATGATGACAAACACAAACAGCACCAAAATCGCCCCTGCATAGACAATCATTTCAAGTACGCCTGCAAAGGGTGCACCGATGATAAAGAAAATCCCCGCCACCGCAAGCAAGCTGACAATCATGGATAAGATGGCGTGAACAGGATTTGCCTGTGTCACCACACGCAAACTTGCCCAAATCGCCACAAATGACAAAGCGTAGAAACCCACGACGTTGCCATTACCAAGTACAGCATTTAAGACATCTATCATGGCAATAAACTCCGTACATCAATGGGTGTTGCTTCTTTTTCGTGCGACCCTTTGGGGTTGTCTTTGGTTGCCATGCCTGTGACTCGGTAATAATTATAATCTGGGTATTTGCCCGTACCACTGATGAGTAAATGCTCTTTTTCATACACCAAATCTTGACGGCGATACTCCCCCAGTTCAAAATCTGGGGTCAGCTGAATGGCGGTGGTCGGGCAAGCTTCTTCGCACATACCACAAAAAACACAGCGGCTAAAATTAATACGAAAAAATTCAGGATACCAACGCCCATCTTCACGTTCTGCTTTTTGCAGGCTAATACAGCCCACAGGACACGCCACCGCACACAGGTTGCACGCCACACAGCGTTCATCGCCATCGGGGTCTCGTGTCAGCACAATGCGACCACGAAAACGGGGTGGCACAGGCACAGGCTGTTCTGGATATAAGATTGTATCTCTTGGGCGAGTAGCATGTGAATTCACCATCCACATAGAACGCACAATGGTAAAAATGCCCACCGCCGTATTTTTTAAAGTTGCAAACATTTAATTCACCATTAAAATCACAAACGCCGTTACCAGCAAATTGACCAGTGTCACAGGCAAGCACACTTTCCAACCAAAATTCATCACTTGGTCATATCTAGGACGCATGAGCGAACCACGAGCCAACACAAATAACGTCATAAAAAACAAGGTCTTAATCAAAAACCAAAACACAGGCGGAACAAAAGGAATGTCTAGATTAAACGGCGGCAACCAACCACCAAAAAACAAACACGTCATCAAGGCAGAGATGAGCACCACATTGACGTATTCGCCAATAAAGAACATACCAAACTTCATGCCTGAATATTCCACATGATAGCCTTCTGCCAATTCTTGCTCAGCTTCGGGTTGGTCAAAGGGGTGGCGATGTGTGACAGCAACCCCTGCCACCACAAAACACAAAAAGCCAAAAAACTGCGGAATGACGTTCCAAACGTCGGTTTGTGACATGACGATGTCTCGCAGATTAAACGATCCTGCCATCGCCACCACGCCCATCAGCGACAGTCCCAAAAACACTTCATAACTGATGGTTTGAGCTGCCGAACGCAGTCCGCCCAAGAGCGAGAATTTGTTGGCAGATGCCCAGCCCCCAAACATCACCGCATACACCGCAAGACCTGCCATGGCAAAGAAAAAGAGCAAACCCACGTTCCAATCTGCCGCCCCCAGTGTGGGAGACAAAGGAATGATGACAAAACTCGCCAACGCCGTAAACATGGCAATCGCTGGTGCTAGGGTAAATAGACGTTTGTCAGCAAAGGCAGGGGTCCAGTCTTCTTTAAAGAAGATTTTTAGCATGTCTGCCACCAGCTGTAAACTACCCTGCCAGCCCACACGGTTAGGACCGTAGCGGTCTTGCCACAGTGCGAGCATACGCCGCTCATAGACAATCATCAAGGCAGCGGTAACCACCAGTCCCAAGAAAATGACCAAGGTCTGTACGGTCATGAAAATCAACGACCACCACTCAAAAGACAACCCACCTAAAAATGATGGTACATCAGGAATCTCACGAATGCTCATTTATGTCCCCATTTCTTGGTTTGCTGTTTCGCCGATGAGAGGCGTATTATTAAAGCCTACTTTGGGTGTAAAGATGGTGTTCTTTTTGATGCCTGCCAACTTATCCACGCTGGTTTTGTAGCTTGGTACATAGAGGGAGACCACACCTTGGGGCTTTTTCACACTGGTTGGTACGCCCACCATGAATGGCACTAGACCGTCAGGATAACCAATACAGCCCTCCGCCAAGTATGCCACGATTTTAACAGGCAGCGTGATCTCCACGTCATGCTGCGTTAAGCTTAATTGGTCGCCCTCTTTTACCATCCAACGACGTGCATCATCTTGACAAATCGCCCAAGTGGCAGGCTTGATTTGACTTGCCACCACAGGGCTGCGACTCACCAAAGAAGACCCTCCGGTAAACAGCTGATGTATGGGCACAACCACCGCCCGACCATCAAAGATACTGCTCGTCACGGTCTCACCAATGATGGTTTTTTCAAACACTTTATCGCTTTTTGGCAGCTCATCAAAGAGGCGTACACCGACATCACCCCCTTTTAGTTTGCCACCCACTTTATCTTGGTACTTATTCCACGCTTGGGGCGAGTTCCAACCTGCACTCCATGCAAAGGGAATCAGGCTTGGATTGGTTTTATCGCCGACATAGCCCTCCATGGAAAAGGTCAAACCACTGTCAGTGTCCTTAGGCTGCATGGGCTCGTGAATGGAGATGGGCGAGCGTAACACTGTCCGCCCTGAATAGCGACGAGGCTCACGGGCAACTTTG
>JBHCFR010000026.1:0-2739 GCA_041801945.1 Moraxella sp.
ACCTGCGTGAGTGCCACAAAGCCAAAAGCATTCGCCCCAAACGCTATGGCAAATTGACGTTCAGAGAGCCCATAACCCACCATGAATAATTCACTAGAAATGGACAGATAAATGAAAAAAGCACCTTGAAGCAGCCCTCCTGCCAGTGCAGGTAAAATAAAGCTTTTGTCTTTCATGAGATCCACATAAGAGACGAAAGTCTGACTGACGGGTTGGGTATTGCGATTTTGGGGGGCGAGGGTTTCTTTTAAGAATAATTTGGTTAAGATGATGTTTAACACGCCATAGCCTGCCAAAAACCAAAACAAGGCATGCCAATCAGCAAAACTTAAAATCAGTGCCCCAAGACTCGGTGCCAATATCGGTGCCAATCCCATGACGAGCACCATCAAGCTAAACGCCTTAGCACCCTGCACAGGATTTAGGGTGTCACGAATGGCGGCACGCGTGACCACTGCTGTGACACACGCCCCGAGTGCTTGCAGGGTGCGTGCCACGAATAGCACGACCTCGCTAGTCGTGGTCGCACAGATGATGGAGGCGATGACAAACACCGTCATCCCCATATACATGGGCAGCACTCGCCCCACACGATCAGAGAAAGGACCATAAAATAACTGCCCAAACACCAACCCAATAAAATAAAATGGTACAGATTTGGACACCTCGGAGACACTGACCCCAAAATCCTCTGCCATCGTTGGCAGGGCAGGCAAATACATGTCAATCGCCAAAGGACCGATGGCAATCATCACCCCCATCATCATCACCCATAAGGTTGGAAATGGCTTGGCGAGGGCGGATTGAGCTTGACTTGATGTTAATTCATGATTGGGCACATTATGATTGGATTGGTTATCTGACATGGTATATCACTTATTCTAAAATTATTCTAAAAAAGAGCAGACAGGTGTCTTTGCTTATTGATTGCATGAAGATTGGGCGTGTTTGGTTGTTGTATTCATCATTAAAATCAAGATAAATCACCCAAGTTGCAAAGCAAGGCTTACAGCTAGCGTTCAAATACGGCGGTCATGGTGACACTAAAAATCAAGATTTGGTTGTTTTTAAGACAAATCGGTTAAAATGACTAAATTATTGCTAAATATTCAAAAACTTATAAATAGGGGCATTTGCCTGAGCTATTTTATCATGATTTGCTCTGCATGACGGCAAAAATTGCGGTGACCCACCTTTTGTCATAAACCCTCATCTTGATGACCCTTATGTCTCTGTCATGACTGGCTGAAATCATCTTTTACCAAACACGCCAAAAACCAAACCCCCACCATCACTGGCAGGGGCTTGTCATCTTGGGATGATTGCTGTGTTTGGCTAATTAGCCTTTAACATTGGCAACAACACCAGCACCTACGGTACGACCACCTTCACGGATGGCGAAACGTAGACCTTTGTCCATGGCGATGGGATGGATAAGCTCAACGCTCATCTCAACGTTATCACCAGGCATGACCATTTCAGTGCCTTCTTGTAGGGTGATGGCACCAGTAACATCCGTGGTACGGAAGTAGAATTGTGGACGATAGCCATTTAGGAATGGAGTGTGACGACCACCTTCTTCTTTTGATAGAACATACACTTCTGCATCAAACTTGGTGTGTGGGGTGATAGAACCTGGTTTGGCAAGGACTTGACCACGTTGCACTTCTTCACGCTTAGTACCACGAAGTAGAACACCACAGTTCTCGCCAGCACGACCTTCGTCTAATAGCTTACGGAACATCTCAACACCCGTACAGGTGGTTTTGGCAGTGTCTTTGATGCCCACGATTTCAACTTCATCACCTACTTTGATGATGCCTGACTCAACACGACCAGTGACAACCGTACCACGACCAGAGATTGAGAACACGTCTTCAATAGGCATTAGGAAGGCTTTGTCAATGTCACGCTCAGGTTCAGGGATGTAGCTGTCTAGGGTGTCTAGAAGTTCTAAAATGGCTTGTTCGCCATATTGACCTTGATCACCATTTAGACCGAGCAGTGCTGAACCTTTGATGATGGGAGTGTCATCACCTGGGAAGTCATAGTCAGATAGCAGTTCACGAACTTCCATCTCAACCAATTCTAGCAGCTCTTCGTCATCTACTAGGTCGCACTTGTTCATGAATACCATGATGTAAGGAACGCCTACTTGGCGAGATAGCAAGATGTGCTCACGAGTTTGTGGCATAGGACCGTCAGTTGCAGCAACAACCAAGATAGCACCGTCCATTTGAGCAGCACCAGTGATCAAGTTTTTAACATAGTCAGCGTGACCGGGGCAGTCTACGTGAGCGTAGTGACGATTGGCAGTATCATACTCAATATGAGAGGTGTTAATGGTAATACCACGTGCTTTTTCTTCGGGTGCTGAGTCAATGGCAGCATAGTCTTTGGCTTCACCACCGTGATGCTTAGCAGCAACGGTTGCGATGGCAGCAGTTAGCGTGGTTTTGCCATGGTCAACGTGACCGATGGTACCGACGTTAACGTGGGGTTTGTTACGTTCAAATTTGGCTTTGGCCATGAGTGTATCCTCTATTTATCAAATCTATGCAGTAGGCATAGAAACTTTCGTTCAGATTGTCTTGATTTTACAGACAGATCTATGGCAATATTCAAAAAATTTGCCATATCCTAATAATTATAACACAACTCTTTATAATTTAAACCATTCTTAGTATAAAATTATATCAATTTTAAGGGGAATTTTGAAGAATTTCGCCAAAACCAGAA
>JBHCFR010000027.1:0-7086 GCA_041801945.1 Moraxella sp.
GGCGATGAGGTGATCATCAGTAGGCAGTCATCATCGCCTCATCGTTTAGCATTCTTGCAGCAGGTAGGCCAAAGTAGGTCAATATGCCATCACAGCCTGCTCTTCTAAATCCCATTAAGCTCTCCAAAATCACCGCCTCGGTGAGCCAGCCGTTTTGTATGGCTGCCATGTGCATGGCGTATTCGCCTGAGACTTGATAGGCAAAGGTCGGCACGCCAAAATTATCCTTGACTTCACGCACCACATCTAAGTAAGGCTGACCGGGTTTTACCATCACCATGTCCGCCCCCTCGGCGATGTCAAGAGCGACTTCATGCAGGGCTTCGGCACGGTTGGCAGGATTCATCTGGTACTGCTTTTTATGACCTTTAAGATTGCCTGATGAGCCAACAGCATCACGAAATGGTCCATAATAGGCAGAGGCGTATTTGGCAGAGTATGCCATGATGGCAGTATTAACAAAGCCGTCCGCTTCTAGAGCTTCTCGCATGGCACGAATGCGACCGTCCATCATGTCAGAGGGGGAGATGACATCTGTACCTGCCCGAGCGTGGGCAAGGGTTTGTTTGATGAGAGCTTCGTTGGTGATGTCGTTCACCACATAGCCTGATTCATCGATGATGCCGTCTTGACCGTGCGTGGTGTAGGGGTCTAGGGCGACATCCGTCATAACGATGAGCTCAGGCAGGGCATCTTTGATGGCGGCAACAGCACGCACGGCCAGCGTGTCTGGATGGTAGGCATTCTCGCCATTGGCGGATTTTAGGTGAGTGTCAATCACGGGGAAGATGTCCACCATTCTCACGCCAGCATCATAGAGCTCTTTGCAATGACGAATGAGTAAATCAATGGAGAGGCGTTCAATGGCTGGCATGCTTTTGATGGGTTGCCGCTCATTTTGCCCTTCAATGACGAACACAGGGGCGATCAGATGACAAGGTTTGAGGTGAGTCTCGCTCACCATGTCACGGATACCATCGGATACACGTAGGCGACGTAGGCGAGTGTGCGGGTAGCTGCGATTAAAGGTGTAATTTGGCATGGAAAAAACCTTGATAAAATGAAGGTATTGGAAGTTAAAGTATTGACAAATAAAATCAAAAATAGCAAGATAAGACGTGCTGACATTTGATGGGCTTTGTCACCAAAATAAAAGAGCGGCATGATGTCTGAGTAAAAGCATCAACCTTGATGGCACATGTCAAATCGTCAGTATGCCCAATTATACACCCTTTTTCTTGTGAGATGACCGATGAGCGTATTAAAATTTTTAGCCGTGGCAATGGTTGGTTTGACCATGACCGCCCAAGCCAATGACAGTACAGGTTATGTTGGGGTGGGAGGTATTGAATACATCAAAAACCCTAATATTGCCATGAAAAGCGAAGATCTGTACATCAGTAAAGAGCTGGTTAAAGTGGCCTATGAGTTTAAAAATCTCACCAACAAAGAGATTCGCCAAACGGTGCTGTTTCCCCTGCCCATGGTACCAACATGGACGGATCATGACTTTGCCGATGTCAATGAAACCCTAAAAAGCTTTCAAGTTTTTGCCAATGATAAGCCTGTTCGCTATAAAAAACATGCACGAGCCTTTGTGCGTGATGACAAAAATGAGCCCATAGATGTCACCGCAGAATTTCGTGCCTGCGGTGTCAGCGAAAACGACATCATAAAGGCATGGGACATGGACGGCACACTTGCCAAGATTAATCAAGCACTTGATGACTGTCAGCATGCCAGATTAGAGAGTCTGGTCGGTGGTATTGATTCGGCGCTTGACCCTGAGCTAAGAGTGATTTGGGAGGGGCAAGTCATCTATGAATTTGAACAGAGCTTTGCCCCTAACAGCATCACCAAAATCAACCACGCTTATCGCCCGATGGTGGGGGGCGGGGTGTATTTTTATGAAGATTTGGACAAACCCTTTTGCCTAGACAAAGCCACTCGCCATAATCTGAATAAAAAATCACCAACGCACCCCATCTCTTATTCGGCACTGGCGTATGTGCTGACCACAGGGGCAAACTGGGCAAAACCGATTGAGCATTTTAAGCTGACCGTTGAGAGAGATGATGATGAAATCGTGTCCTTTTGCTGGGCAGGTCAGGGTAAGGTCAAGAAGATAGGGCCTGGTAAGTTTGAGGTGATTGAAAAGAACTTCGTGCCAAAACAAGACATTGATGTGGCGTTCATTAAGGTAAAATGAAATGCAATCTAAGGCAAGTGCGTACTTGCCTTAGAGATACTTAAAGATGCTTACAGAGAAATGCTTGGCGATGAGGGTGACTTATAAGCGAATCCCGAGCAAAAATCCCTCTTTGATGGCACGTTTGGCATCTAGGCGTTCGGCATTTTTGGCACCGCCGATGATGTGATAATTCGCCTTGGGAGTATCGCCAAGTTTGGGCATGAGATCATTGACCGATTCTTGTCCGACGCACAGGACGACGCTATCTACTCGTAAGAGCTGAGCTTGTCCATCCACGGTAATCCACAGACCTTCATCGGTGATTTTGTCGTAACTTGCCCCACTGATTTGAATCACGCCTGCTTGCTTGATGACAGCTTTATGCACCCAACCTGTGGTTTTATTTAGGCTTTTGCCAAGCTTGCCTTGACTGCGTTGTAATAAATAGATTTGACGGTGACTGGGGAGAGGAGAGGCTTTGATAAGTCCGCCACTGCTGTCATAATGGGCATCAGGATTAACCCCCCATTGCATAAAGAACTCATCGGGCGTCTGTGCGGTGGGGCGATAGCTTGGGTCATGCATGTCTTTGGCGATGACTGTGCCATGTGCCAAAAATTCCGCCACATCAAAGCCGATACCGCCTGCACCAAGTACCGCCACGCGTTCACCTGCCACCTTCTCGCCTGAGAGTAGCTCGGCATAGGTCATGACCTGTGGCAGATGGGTGCCATCAAAACGTACTGAGCGTGGCACCACGCCTGTGGCAATGACCACCTCATCAAACTGGCTGTTGGTCAAAAAATCAGCATTGACGGGGTGGTTTAGAACGACCTTAATGCCAAGTTTGTCTATCATGTTACGATAATAACGAATGGTCTCAAAGAATTCTTCTTTGCCGGGGATGACTTTGGCAAAATTAAACTGGCCGCCTAGGGTGTTCTTGCTCTCAAAGAGGGTCACCTCATGCCCACGACCTCCTGCCACTGTGGCAACCGTCATGCCTGCCACACCGCCTCCGATGACGGCAATCTTTTTGGGTTTTTTGGTGGGACGAACGGTGTATTCACTTTCAAAACACGCCAAAGGATTGACTAAGCACGATGCTCTCTCATTGTTAAACGTATGATCAAGACAAGCCTGATTACAGCCAATGCAGGTGTTGATGAGATGAGCATTGCCTGTTTGGGCTTTTTGCACCCATGCACTGTCCGCCAAGAAAGGACGTGCCATCTGCACCAAGTCCACTTGACCACTTGCCAAAAGCTCCTCGGCAGTATCGGGCATGTTAATGCGGTTTGCCCCAATGACAGGGATGTTAATGGCGTCTTTGACCGCCTGACTAAAACGAACAAAACTTGCTCTGGGCACGCTGGTGACGATGGTGGGAATGCGTGCCTCATGCCAGCCAATGCCTGTGTTGATGAGTGTTACCCCTGCCGATTCTAGCCACTGGGCAAGTGTGATGACCTCTGACATGACGGCACCATCTTCAACCAGCTCAATCATGGAGAGACGAAAGCTGATGATGAAGTCTGTGCCTACCGCTTGACGGATGGATGTGACAACATCCAGAGCGAATCTGGCTCGGTTTGCCAAACTGCCACCGTACTCATCGGTGCGTTTGTTGGTGCGTGCTGATAAGAACTGATTAATCAAATAACCTTCGGAACCCATGATTTCCACGCCATCATAGCCTGCTTGTTTGGCGAGTTTGGCGGTGTGGACATAATCATCGATGGTCGCTTTGATGTTTTTGAGCGACATTTGGCGAGGCTTAAAAGGCGAGATAGGTGACTTGATGGGGCTTGGGGCGACGACAAGTGGCTGATAGCCATAACGCCCGCTATGTAGGATTTGTAGCAAAATCTTTGCATCGTATTTATGGACAGCACGCGTCACCCGAGCATGATGAAGGATGTCGGCTTTGTGGTTTAGGGTACCGCCAAAAGGGGTGAGCCAACCTTCCTTGCTGGGAGAAATGCCCCCTGTGATGATGAGTGCCACGCCACCTTTGGCACGCTCTTCAAAATAGCGAGCAAGTTTGCCATAATTAAAAAAACGGTCTTCTAACCCTGTGTGCATAGAGCCCATGACCATGCGGTTTTTGAGGGTGGTAAAACCCAAATCCAATGGGCGAAAAATGTGTGGGTAGGGCGTATCATCTGGGTTGATGACGGCTGGTTTTTCTTTGAAAAATAAAGTCATGGCTGTCCTTGGGTGTATTGTTAGAATAAAAGCAAAAATGGCTAAGATATTCAGATGAATGATGCTATTGTAGCACAGGGGGCATATTAATGAATTTAATTATTAGATGACCATATGGTCATCATCAAAGGGCGTTCGTCAGATATTTAAGACGTTCGCCCAAAGATGAGTTTTTGGTTTTAAGTGTGCAAAACATATTTGATATTAAGCTGTTATAAGCACATCATGAAGAAGTAAGGTCATGTCGCAGATGGGCTCTAACACCCATTAAGCTGATTTAGGGCTTTCTTGCTCAATTTGTTTGGGCAAAACACGAACATACACAGTTAGTCCTCACTTTTAAAATTTAAGCTGGCAATGAGGTCTGTAAACTTGTGCCCTTGCACCGATACATGTGATTTAAGCAGACTCTCAGAGAGGGATTCATCGGCAGCGACGATGGCATTAACAATCGCCTCATGTTCGGCAAAAGAGGTCTGCATGCGGTTATTTACCCGAAGTTGCAGCCTGCGATAGGGGTGCAGACGATTATGTAGACCGATTGCCTGTTCCATAAGATATTGGTTGCGAGATAGGCTGTATAAAAAGAAGTGAAACTTCTTATTGGCCTCATAATAAGCTTCTGAATCATCGCTTGTCATATACTGTTCACATTCGCGGTGCAAAGACAGAAGTTCATGCTTTTCCTCATCGCTGATTCTGCGAGCAGCCAGACGACCACACATGCCTTCAAGCTCCGCCATCACCTCAAACATCTCACACAAAGTCACTAAGTTTAGTTTTGGTACGACCGCACCTCTTCTAGGGCGAATCTCAATAAGACCTTCTGATGCAAGAAGCTTTAAAGCCTCCCTAATGGGGGTGCGAGACACATTGTATTTTTCGCACAGTTCTGCCTCTTCTAGCTTAACACCAGGAGGAAGATTGCCATAGATGATGTCATCTTCTATCTGATTTCTAACCTGCATAAATAAAGGTAACTCTTTGATAATACTCATAAAAAATCCTAATATAATACAAAAATTTATAAATTGAATACAAAATGCTTGCATTTGTATATGCTTTAAGTTAAATTATAGCAGAACTAAGATGAATAAACGACCCTTTTATCATGGTTTATGACAACACAAGGAAAATAAAGGAGACGTGTGATGATCATATATGGAACAGCACTACTGGCAATATGCTATCTGCTCGGTGATTTTTTGGGAAAATTGCTCGGTCAGCTGTTAAATGTGGAGGCGAATGTTGGTGGTGTGGCGATTGCCATGATGCTACTCATCGCAGGAAAAGAGATTCTTGCTAAAAAAGGATGGCTGCCCCAGTCAACCCAGTTTGGCGTCATGTACTGGGCGGGAATGTATATCTCCATTGTGGTTGCGATGGCAGCAGGTCAGGATGTGGTGGCAGCACTCTCTGGCGGGATGATGGGTGTTGTGGTGTCAGTGGTCACGCTTGTGGCAACGGTGCTCGGCATTCGTTGGTTTAATAAGATGACTAACGATTATGATGATTTTGAGTGGAAGGATACTACATCCTCAAATACTTAGGAATAATTTTAAGGGAATAACACGATGGAACTACTTGTCCAAACGCTTTCAAAAAATGGATTTGCTACTGCTGTGGCGGTGACAGGTCTTATCATGATCATCTCACATCTGCTTTCTAAAATTTTCACTAAGGGCAAATTACAAGGCTCTGCAATTGCCATTATGATTGCACTCATCTTAGCGTATGTCGCAGGAATATATACCGGTGGAAAGAAGGGCATCTCAGACATTACTGTTTTGGGCGGTTTTGCACTACTTGGCGGAGCGATGTTTCGTGACATGGCGATTGCATCAACGGCTTTTGAGATTGATGTCAAGGAGGTCAAGCGTGCAGGTGTGATCGGCATGGTGGCTTTATTTATGGGCTGTATTGTGCCATTTGTTTTTGGTGCAGCCTTGGCTTGGGTGTTAGGTTATAAAGATGCTGCCTCCATGACGACCATCGGCGCTGGTGCCATGACTTATATTGTAGGGCCTGTGACAGGTGCAGCAATTGGTGCCTCCTCAGATGTGATTGCTCTGTCAATCGCCATTGGGCTCATTAAAGCGGTGTTCTTTATGGTGGCAACCCCAATTTTGGCGAAATTCATGCTGTTAAAAAGCCCACGTTCAGCGATGGTTTTTGGTGGCATGGCAGGAACAACCAGCGGTGTCGCCGCAGGACTGGCAGCAACCGATGTGCGTTTGGTGCCTTATGGTGCATTAGTGGCGACATTCTATACAGGTCTTGGGTGCCTGCTTGGGCCATCGGTGTTCTTCTTGGTGGTCAATGCCTTCTTTTAAGCTAAGAATGGTTGGAGGATCAGTGTTGTATCACCTGCTGCCATGGAACAATACAGGGAGCAATGCAAAGACATTAACGCATAGATACGACCAAAATGTAAGGGCGACAGACATGAATGATACATCATGACGCTGTCATGAGTTACCACAGATGAGTGGTGGGATAGTTTATGTCAATGCAATTTTTTTTCATGAATGATGGCAAAATAACACACCACGAAGTCAAGTGGAGAGGCAGTACATAGAAGGATTTATGTCAAACAAGTGGGATGATGAGTAAAATGGGTAAATGCAAAGTGGACGCTCTTTATTATTTTGTCTGCCTGCATGCATGGCTGTATAAATCATCATTCA
>JBHCFR010000028.1:0-9397 GCA_041801945.1 Moraxella sp.
ATAGGCGGCTTGGTCAACACCAGCAGGTACACGATTTTCAAGCAAATCTACCAAATAATCTTCTTCGCCAGCAGGTGGGTTTTTTAAGAGTTCCACCAAATCCGCCATTTGGGCGTCGGTCAATGGCTGAGGAGGTACGCCTAGTGCAGCACGCTCTTCAACATGGGCTCTGTATTGTTCTAACATAATTAGTTCCTCTTATTGTAAACCATCCCATTCGGTGCTTGATGTCTTCGGCAAGTGCCAAACCAAGTGCCTAGAGATTGATATCACAAGCCAATTTTGGCGTTGCGTTTCCACTTCTAATAATATCCCAAATTTGTTATAAATTCAAAAAATCTGTTGCCATAATCAACATTTATTTTGTAAATGATGATAAGAGCTATCAAAATATGCTGAGCGATTGCAAGGATTTATGCGATTTTTTGTATAAAATTACGCCCAAAACGGTAAAGACAACAGCCCCACCAAGATCAGCAGATGAATCCCCACACCCAGCCACTTCGGTGATGTCTGAGAAGTTTTGTAAGCACTTATTATTAGCTTCACGCCCAATGCCATCACAAAAAGCACATAGATGGCATACAGCACGCCAAAGCCAATACCTTGCGATGTTAGCCATGCAACTGTCTGCTCACCAAAGACCCTTGCGATGATATCTTTAACAATCATCAATGACGCAATCATCAGCATAAAGCGCCAAGTATGCCATCTGCCGTTTGTTATCCAGATCTTTTGTATCCATGATGCATATCGAATACATAATAAAAACACCGCCAATACACCCACCAAAATCAACGCATCCACCATCGCTTGCATCACACCCCCTTACGGTTCTAAATATTTCCCGATATCAAAGACCATTATCCATGATGATCAAGTATACCATAGAACACCCATCAAAGGATTTGCATTTTTGGCATTTACTCCGACATAGGAACTATGCCAATTTGTGCGTGTTATTTTTGACAATTTGGCGTATAATAGGAGAATTTTTGTTAAGATAATTTTATAACACTATTTATTGCATAATTATTAGGATAAGCCATGACCGTCCAAACCTACACCCCAGAAGCTCGCCCCGCCCCAAAAAAAGCCGTCCAAGGTGAAAAACTGCGTGGCTATGACAAAGTTGCTCGCATTCCCATTAAGGTCATTCCTAGTGTAGAAACCCCCAAAAAACCCGACTGGATTCGGGTCAAGCTGTCAAGCCCTGCCGAGGTGGAACGCATCAAAGGCACGCTTCGCAAACAAAAACTCTACACCGTCTGCGAGGAGGCGGCTTGCCCTAATCTCCCTCAGTGTTTTGGTGATGGCACGGCGACTTTTATGATCATGGGGGATATTTGTACACGTCGTTGTCCGTTTTGCGAGGTGGCTCATGGCAGACCTAATCCACTGGACAAAGATGAGCCACGCCATACCGCCGAGACCATCTTGGGACTTGGACTCAAATACGCCGTCATCACCAGCGTGGATAGAGACGATTTAAAAGATGGCGGTGCCTCTCATTTTGTGGAAGTCATCGAAGAGTCCAAAGCACTAAGTCCCAACTGCCTGATTGAGATTTTGGTGCCTGATTTTCGTGGGCGTGAAGAGATTGCCCTTGACTTGCTTACCAAGACGGCTCCTGATGTATTTAACCACAATATTGAAACCGTGCCACGTCTTTATAAGGCATTTCGCCCCGGTTCAGATTATCAGCATTCGCTCAATCTACTCAAAGCATATAAAGCACGTCGTCCTGATGTCGCCACCAAATGCGGCTTTATGGTAGGACTTGGCGAGACCGAAGAGGAGGTCTATGCCCTACTTGACGATTTAAAAGCTCATGACGTGGACATCATCACCATCGGTCAGTATCTTGCTCCCAGCAAAAACCACGCGCCTGTGGACCGATACGTCCACCCTGATGAATTTGCACGTTACACCAAGTACGGCAAAGAGCTCGGCTTTTTTAATATTTGGGCAAATCCCATGGTGCGTTCTAGTTACTTTGCCGACCGTCAGTATTATGGCGAGGACTGTCCACCGCCTGTACGTAGCTCAAAAGCCCTTGCCGAGGAGAGACTGGCAAAAGCAGAAAATGGTGAGAAGAGTGGGTGTTTTTGATGAGTAAAACCATCAAACCTAGGGCATCCTTTTTGATGCGATAGACAACAAGGGATGCTATGACTATGCTAACTCATCCTTATTTTGGTGAATTAAATTTTAATGATTTGTGCTTTTGGGAAAGTAATATTACCTTATCGCACATCACCGACAACCCTATTGAGCTTTTATTATGGGTAGCAGATGAAAGCCTAAAACCCACATCAGAGTTTTTGGATAAATCCGCCATTCATTTCCAAAACATAGACAACCTCCATCAAAAGGCAACATCAGAACTCATCAATTACTTAACTGCTGATGGTGAATTTATGGAGCATTATACCAATGCGATTGATGATTATGATTTACCCCAATTGGCTGCATTGATTGATGACAACAAATTAACCGCTGATACTTTTGTCAAATTATTAAAACTACAAACCATAGCAAGTTGGTATGATGAAGATGGTCAAATTATCATGGACTATATGATTGACCCTGAACAGTCTGACCAAATTTTGGCGGTGATGTTTGGTTTGGATGGTAGATTTATAGACATTTCTTGGGAAAGTTAATTGCTTTTAGGACATCTCATCTCACATGACAAACGCTCAATCCATCATTTTATCTTCCAACCAATTTCACCGCCTGCACCACACGTTTTTTGTGGCGACAGGTGAGATTGTGGCGACTTTGCTCATCGTACACGGCATGAGTGAGCACAGCGGGCGTTACGCCAAATTTGCCCAGTTTTTGGCAGATCATGGCGTATTGGTCGCCACTTACGATCAGCTTGGGCATGGTCAGACGGTCAAGGATAAATACGAGCTTGGTTTTATTGACGAAAAACACCCTGTTCAAGCCCTCTGTAAAGACGTGGTCATCATGGCAGATAAGCTCAAAGATAAGGCTCGCACCCTGACAGAGCGTCCAATACGGCACTATGTCATGGGGCATTCTATGGGGTCATTCATCGTCAGAGTGGTGCTGACTCATCATGCCACAAGCTTTGATGGGGCGATACTCATGGGAACAGGTAACAGCTTTGGCTTTTTAAATCGTGCCGTACTCACAACCTTAGGCGTAATCAATTATCTAAATCCCAAACGCCCCAACATGGGCTTTGCCACCTTACTAAATCACTACCTACTCTCACAGATTCGCTCGCCCATCTCGGCATCGCCCTTTGCGTGGCTCTCTGAGAACATGGATAACATTAGGGCATTTGAAAGTGACCCTTTATGCGGTTTTGCGTTTAGTAATAATGGCTTTGTCGCCCTGCAAGCCCTCATCAAAAAAGCCACCACACCCACATGGTACGCTCATACGCCATCTGGTTTTCGTATTTTACTCATCAGTGGCAAGGACGACCCTGTGGGCAACATGGGGCAAGACATCGTGCAGCTACACGAAGAGCTTATTCGTGCCGGTCAAACCGTACAGACTCATCTATACCCCAACATGAGGCACGAACCCCTACACGAGACGGACAAAGACAGAGTGTATCGTGACGTCTTAGCTTGGCTGATGCCCACTGGGTAAAAACAATTAAAACCCGCCCTCAAAGTTATGTTAAAATAACCCCTTTTCATCAACCCATACAGAGAAATCATCATGTCTTTACAAAACATCATTGAAACCGCCTTTCATAACCGTGCCAATTTTGGGGCAAATGACTGCCCCGCCGACGTTCGCTTGGCAGTTGGGGAGGCACTGGCAGGATTGGATAACGGCTCGCTTCGTGTCGCCGAAAAAATCGATGGCGAATGGGTGGTTCATCAATGGCTCAAAAAAGCCGTACTGTTATCTTTTAAAATCAATGACAACAAGCCCATTGAATCTTCTGATTTGCGTTTTTATGATAAAGTGCAAACCAAATTCACCGATTGGCACGAGGATGAGTTTAGGCAAGCAGGGATTCGTGTTGTGCCGCCAGCGGTCGCTCGCAAAGGCTCATTCATCGCCAAAAACACCATCTTGATGCCCTCTTATGTCAATATCGGTGCGTACGTGGATGAAGGCACGATGGTAGATACTTGGGCGACGGTCGGCTCCTGTGCGCAAATCGGCAAGAACGTACACTTATCAGGCGGCGTGGGCATTGGCGGCGTGTTAGAACCCCTACAAGCCAACCCCACCATCATTGAAGATAATTGCTTTATCGGTGCCAGAAGCGAAATCGTGGAAGGCGTCATCGTCGGTGAAGGCTCGGTCATCTCCATGGGCGTGTACATCGGTCAATCCACCAAAATCTATGACCGTGAGACAGGCGAGATTCATTATGGACACGTGCCAGCTGGCTCCGTGGTCGTCTCAGGCTCACTACCTAGTAAAGATGGTACGCATTCACTATACTGTGCGGTCATCGTCAAAAAAGTAGATGCACAGACCCGTGCGAAGACGAGCATTAATGATTTGCTGCGTGCAGCTGAGTGATGATCACAAGAAGACAAGCCCCAAATGAACCAACCTCACAAATGAGATGTCGCTTCTTAGAGGAGGGTTCATGTTGGTTTGTTTTTATTTTGATACCAAAATAGCATTGCAAAATAAAATCTCTTGTCAGCATCTCATGGTGTGAATAAAGGTTTGCCTCTTTAATGCTTGCTGTCGCCAACCAAGCTATCACCAAAAAAACAAGGGACCGCACTAGATAAGCCCCAAATCCCACACCATTTTTGTAAGATTTTAAGCTTCTCAGATGGTGTCCCATAGTTAAACCTAAACTCACACTCTTTCAAAAACAAGTGGAAGTGCTTTTTATTAATGCCATTGTATTTACCAAGAATGCGTTTAGATTATCGCCAGAAGTTCTCTATGCCGTTGATGTGGTTATGATGATTGGCAAACTCTTTGGAATGGTTAATTCTAAAATGCTTAAAATCATTCACGTTTAAGGCAGTGTCTTTAAATATTGTAGCTTGGATAAGTATCAGTATAAACTTGTGCTTATGGCTTGACTTTACTGGTAATAATGGGCATAAGCGTATCTTGTTTGGTATCTTTGACAACAACGGTATAAACTTTTCCATTGCGTTTTAAGATACCAAACACAGCGGTTTTACCAAAAGCCCACGACCACGCTTACCTTTTTGTCTACCACCAAAATAGCTTTCATCAAGTTCTATTTCGCCATCAAATAATTCTTTGGCTTCTAGACTAAGATGATAGTCTATCACGAGACGGAGTTTGTGGTAAAATAAAGCAGCGGTATTATGATGAACATCCAGTAAATCTGCTGCTGTTCTGGCAGTTACTTCTGCTATAAAAAATTCAAGCAATTTTCTTTGCTTAGATTTGGTTAATTTGAGCGAGTTAGCTTCATATTTTTAGTATAACATGAATGCTAATCTAGTACAGCCCCAAAAACAAATCGTAAGCACTCACGATTATTTTAAGGGGCATGCTCATGATCTTAACCCGCCTTAGCACCCAAAACTCCACCCAATGCATGAACCCACAAAAAGAGCATCATTGTTAAATAATCAAGCCACAACCAAGTCACAAGCTCAATATTGTTAAAACTTTTGGTACTGCCTACCATAACCACCCAAAATACTCTCACCCAAAAGCCCCTTTGATTTTAGGGCCATTAGTTGAAGTTATGGGATTGGCTGATGAGCCATGAACGCTCACTCCTACATCAGTGCCGTCATCAGGGATTACATTGACATGAACACCGATTGGCTAAATGATTATATCACCCTCATAGAGGCAGGCAGTTTTTCTGCGGCAGCTGAGCGGCGACTGATGAATCACACCAGTCTAGCTCGCCGTATCCAAAAATTAGAAGATTGGGCAGGAACAGCGTTGATTGAACGCACTCTACCCATCAAGCCCACAGCAGCAGGACTTATTTTTTTAGAAGCCGCCAAAGATATTGACGCACGTTTATTGCAAATACGATCCCAATTGGCTGACACGACACTCCACACCGAGGCTTTACGCATTGCCACAGGACGCACGCTAGCCAGTGAATTTTTTCCATCTTGGTACACAAAAATACACAAAGCCATGCCGTTTGTGCATATGTCTGTATTGAGCGGTGGTAGCGAGTACGCCGCCGCTCGCTTTGCCAACCAACAAGCAGATTTACTGCTTGCTTATCAGACGCCGATGATTGAGTTGATTTTAGCCAAAATCTCTTATGATCAGCAGCTGCTCGGTCAAGAGTTAATCGTGCCTGTCACCCATCAAAAAGATCATTTTGACATTATCCAAAAATTAAACTCTCACGCTCATTTACATAAGGTGCGGTGGCTCAATTACGATCAATCCTTATCTTTAAAATCTGTGGTCGTCAGTCATCTTAGCAAACAAAAACTTCTGCCAAATTTACACCCAGTTTTTGAATCTGACAATTATGAAACGCTCAAAGCCATGATCATGCAAGGTGTTGGCATCGCTTGGCTGCCCTATTCTGTGGTACGCCATGATACGGTGAATAAACGACTATTTATCATCGGCGATAAAAGATTGCAAATTTCGGTCAATATTGCCTTGTATAAACACACTCATCATAAAGGAGC
Organism: Moraxella sp.; assembly: GCA_041801945.1. Classification (GTDB taxonomy): domain Bacteria; phylum Pseudomonadota; class Gammaproteobacteria; order Pseudomonadales; family Moraxellaceae; genus Moraxella. Next base: position 6,621 of record JBHCFR010000028.1, read on the forward strand.
TGCTTTACTACAAACGTGGGATACTTCTGCTGCCTTATATGGCAAAATCGGCTAACATAAAAACCATCGCCAGCAAATGCCAGCCATGGTTTTAAATAAAAATCGTACAGCACGTCTTTTATTTGATGAACTTTACATGCTTGATGATGTTTTCATACACTGCCTCTTTACGCTCATTGTATTTTACTTTATTCATCTCAAAAATATTATTACCCTTGGTGTCAATGGATACAATCAAAGGTCCAAATTCTTCCACCTCACAGACCCACAGGGTTTCAGGCATGCCCAAATCTTGCCACTGTGCATCAATGATGCGTTTGACTTTGGTTGCAGCAAGCACGGCATTTCCTGCTGGATAAACCAAATGCAGGGCTTTGTGTGTCTTACATCCTGCTTGTGTATTTGGACCCATACCGCCTTTACCTACGATTAATTTAACACCCGTTTGTTCAATAAACTCTTTTTCAAACTTCTCCATTCGCATGCTGGTTGTTGGACCCATCGAAATCATCTCAAAATCATTATCGCCATGCTTTTTGACAATCGGTCCTGCATGTAAAATTGCCAAATTGTTAAGATCCACAGGCAAGGGCATGCCCTTTTCAATCAAACGACGATGAGCAACATCTCTGCATGTCACAATCACGCCTGACAGATAGACAATATCACCCACATTAAGATGTTCAATATCTGCGTCATGAACGGGTGTGGTTAAAACATGTTTTTCCATCTTGCTTCTCCTTTGTATTAATTGCGAGCGGTCTGTAAATTAACATTGGCGTGGCTGGGCGTCGTAAAATTAAGATCTTTATCAAAAACAATCTTTCCACGACGATGCGACCAGCAGCCCGTATTAATGGCGACACCGATGGTTGAGGGGTGACGTGCGGTATGTTCAATGTTTACGCCCATAACCGTCTTTTTACCTGACAAGCCTTGTGGACCAATCCCCAACTCATTAATCCCTTCTTCTAGCAATTTTTCTAATAATGCCGCCCTTTCATTTGGGCTTTCGCTGTCCACGGAACGCATTAGGGCTTTTTTTGACAGCAGAGCTGCTGTCTCAACCGAAGTTGCCACGCCCACACCAACGAGCAGCGGCGGACAAGCATTTAACCCATAGCTGGTCATGCGATCTAAGACAAATTTGACCACGCCTTCATAACCCTCGCCTGGCATGAGTACGGTTGCACTGCCCGGTAGGGTGCAGCCCCCACCTGCCATGTAGGTATAAATACTGCATTCATCAGAATCTTCTATAATCTCCCAAAAAACTGAGGGCGTGCCATCGCCGACATTTTTACCCGTATTATACTCATCAAATGTTTCCACAGAATTATGACGCAATGGTGTCGCTTGGGTTGCATCCATGGTTGCCAGTTTTAGGATTTTTTCAATCTGTCCAATGAGCGGAAAATGCTCTCCACAGCTGACAAAAAATTGCATCACTCCCGTATCTTGACAGCTTGGACGTTTGAGGTCGGCTGCCAGTGTCTGATTTTCAAACATGGTGCGGTAAATGATTTTTGCCATCGGATATTCTTCTTCACCAGAGAGGCTGTGCAGCTTGTTCATGACATCATCAGGCAGCTTATAGCTTACCAATGAGATGAATTGGCTCATGATGTCTGTCATTTTGGTGACACTTTGCTCTTTGGTTGGTATGTCGGTTGTTTGGTTCATGGTATACTCCTTAGATGATGTCGGTTAGACGAATTAATTTGGATAAAATGGAAATAATATCGGTAACAAGATAAAGGCAACAATAACTGATATGATCACAAGTGGCAAGCCAGCTTTGACATAATCATTAAAGCGATAATTGCCAATGCTGTAAATCATGGTGTTGGCAGGCATGCCGATGGGGGTGGCATAAGCAAAAGACGCCCCAATCACCGTTGCCATAAGTACAGCCTTTGGGTCGGCACCGATTTTTTGGGCAATCAATAAGCCAATAGGAACCAGTAGTGCTGTCGTCGCTGTATTTGACATGACATTGGTTAATACTGCTGATACAATCAAGACGATGGCAAGTATCGCAAATGGTGAAGGTGACTCACCCAAAATCCACACCAAGCCATCTGCAATCATGCTGCCTGCACCAGACTTTTGTAGTGCCGTTGCTAGCGACAAAGAACCAACGAACAGTAAAATGGTTTTCATATCAACGGCCCTCATGGCACTATTTTCATCAATGACACGTAAGATGATTAAGATGAGAGCCCCAAGCCATGCACTGACATAGAGTTTAATGCCAATTTGACTTTCAAAGACCATGGCGAGCACCGTGATGAGAAGAACGACAAATGATGCTGTCCGTTTCCATGCTGGCACTTGGGTGTAGTCGCTTTTTTGATCAAAAATCGTTTCGCCTTGATTGATACTTGATGTCTTAACATCTGGCAAAAAACGATAGCCGATGGTAACAAAATACACAATGCCAACCAATAAAATAGGCAAGCCAATGTAGGCATATTCAAAAAATCCAAACTCCATGCCAATGCTTTGTAGTCCAGACTGAGCAATCATATTGCCTGGTGCTCCAATTAGGCTTAGGTTTCCGCCCATGGCTGCTGCAATAACTAGGGGCAGTAACAACCGACCTCTGGCAAAGCCCGAGCGAGCCGCTATGCCCACCACAACAGGGATGAGCACCGCAGCCGTGCCTGTATTAGATAAAAAGCCAGACATGATACCCGTGATGAGCATCACTACTGCTATCAGCTGCTTTTCCGTTTTGGCAAAGTTGGTCACAAGTCCTCCGATTTGACTTGCCA
>JBHCFR010000029.1:0-26940 GCA_041801945.1 Moraxella sp.
CATCATGCTTTTGGATCGTTATGTGGAATTTGTCTTGCTAAAAGAAACGCCAGAGCCTGCCCTACTCTTGCCCATCATCAACAAACTGGGCGAACATTTAGGGCGTCCTGCCATTGAGTCTACAACCTTAAATCAAAACGTCAATAGCATCATCATCGCCGATCCACAGGCAAATTATGCATCACTCAGCACATTGAACCTAAATCATAAGGCACTTACCCAAGCATATCGCACAGGACTGTCTATCATCCTTGAAAACAAAGATGGCAACATCTCCGAGGATGAGCGTCAAAAACTAGACAACATGGCAAAAGCATGTGCACTGATTGCACAGCAGTCTGACACCCTATTTTGGCAATCTGCAAAGACCATCACCCAAAACATCGCAGATGATTTACCTCTGAGTCATGCCAAAAAACGAATTTTGGTGTATCTAGAACAGCAATTTTCGGATTATCTACCCATTGAAGATCGTCGTTTTGCCGAAATGGTCAGTTTTGCTTGCAATAAAAACAAGAATTTCGCCACGCTTGCTGGTCAAAAGTATTCTCTAAATAAAGTCAGTGATGCCAAGTTTAGCGAAATGCAACGTTTCTTGTTTGGTCCTAATCGTGAAATTACAGATGCTCTAAATACGCTCATCCAAGAACAGATTGAGCTTATTAAGCAAAAAGTAGATAAATTTGTGCGTGCTGCAAACGGCATGGGCGAGATTGTGGGCGTGGTCAGTATTGACGACATTAAGGGTGAGCTTAACACACTCTCACAGACCATGACACTACTAGAACTCACCGAAGCCAGTCAGGCTCTAAGTGCCGCCTCAGTACAGGTGGACGCTTGGCAAAATCCCACCCTAGAAGATTTGGATACTTTCTTAGATAAGCTACTAGTCGCTGAAAATGCTGCTATTTTCTTAGCCAAGAGTCACACACCCGGTGCGGTTAAATTACCGCTACATAACCGTGAAATATCTCTACATCAGCTGGATACTTCTTATGAGGCACTGGTCAAAGAGGCTCGCAATAATCTTGCGGCTACCTCTTTGGCACTCACAGACTACTTGGCAGACCCCAATCACGACATCATGCACCTGCAAAATGCCCCAGAGATGATTCGCCAAGTATCAGGAGCGGCTGCTTTTTTGCGTCTGTCTGCCACTTCTACACAGCTGCACTTGTTGGCTCGCCACCTAGAAAATGGGCTACTCAAAAAAATCCAAAGCTCGCCTAAGGACGAACTGACTTATCTTAGCAATGCATGGGCAGATGTGCTGGTGGCGGCAGATTTTGAGTTTGAAAACTTTGAAGAAAATCGCCCCACCAATGAAAAAAGCCTTCTTATCAGCCAACACAGCTTAAATCAGTTGGTGGCATAACATCAAATCTACAACTAACCCCAAAGAGAACGCCTTGACCGCACCATCATCAGTCTCCCAACGTATTTGGGTGATTGATGGTGACCGTGTGTTCTGTTGTCATGGCAAACCTCATGCCTTTAATCACACTCAGATTGATTTGGCTGCTTTTGCTGATACACCAAATGAGAAAGGCTTAGTCAGGTTGCTGCATTTTGATGATGAATACAGGCAGGTGTTCGCTCTTGACTACGCCGCCATCAAAGAGCACATCACCCTCATTCATGGTGAATTCATCGCCTATCGCCACATCATTGACATGGTTGGCAGTCACACCGCCCATGAGATATCGGCGGGCATTCAGCTGTTATCATGGCAAAAAAGTCATCAATTCTGCGGTTATTGCGGCAGCAAAACTCACTTGCATCACAAAGAGAATGCTTTGATTTGCTCTGCCTGTCATCAGCATTTTTATCCAAAAATACAGCCTTGCATCATCATTGCCATTACTCGCCCCTGCCCTGTTACAGGTCAGCCTCAAATTTTATTGGCACAACATCATCGCCATAAAGATACAGGCATGTATGGACTCATCGCAGGGTTCATGGAGGTTGGTGAAAGTGCAGAGATGACCATCCACCGAGAAGTGATGGAAGAGACAGGGGTAGCCGTGGATAACATCCGTTATGTTAAAAGCCAAGCATGGCCCTATCCTAGCAATCTCATGCTTGGATTTCTTGCGACTTATCAGTCAGGGGAGATTGTGATTGATGAAGATGAGCTGTCCCACGCTTGTTTTTTTGGGGCGAATGATTTGCCACTGATTCCAAAATCAGGGACGATTGCTCATAAATTAATCAAAAAAGCTCTGTCCTTTTAGAGGCTTAGTTGGGGGTTTTGGTTCTTTCTATGGTGCATGATACACGCCCTCCATGATTAAAATCAAGTAGAGAGATGATTTTAATCATGGAGGGCGTGGATAGAGGTTAAGATAGGGGTTTTGATAAGCTGTTACTTCTTTTCATCCAAAATTTGGGTGTTTTGTCTCATGATTCATTGACATACACCACCGCATTGCTGGTGCGTTCTATGATCTTTCCGATTTGCCAAGCCGTCTCGCCCTGAGCATGTAGAAAATCCAACACCTCATCTTTTTTGTCATCAGGCACGACAATCACAAAACCCACGCCACAGTTAAAAGTACGCACCATCTCACTCAAACTGATGTTGCCCGCCTGCTGCAACCAAGCAAATACCTCAGGAAATTGCCAAGTCGCCAAATCAATCTGTGCCGATAACTCATCGGGCAACACACGAGGTAGATTCTCGGTCAGTCCACCTCCTGTGATGTGTGCCATCGCATGAATGTTCTCGTTACCAAGCTGTTTTTGCAAGGCATTAACCGACTTGACATAGATGCGTGTCGGCTTCATTAGGGCATCTGCCAATATCTCGCCACCATCTAGGGTGTATGTATTGACCTCCACGCCCGACACGTCAATGACTTTTCTGACCAATGAATAGCCGTTAGAATGTACACCACTGCTCGCCAAAGCAATCAATACATCGCCCTGTGCGACGTTTTGTCCTGTGATGACCTCCACCTCTTCTACCACGCCAACACAAAAACCCGCCAAATCATAATCATCATCTTGGTACATGCCGGGCATCTCAGCAGTTTCACCGCCAATCAAAGCACAGTTTGACAACCGACAGCCATCACCAATGCCCTTAATGACCGTTTCGGCAACATCCACGTCCAGCTTGCCTGTGGCATAGTAGTCCAAGAAAAACAGCGGCTCTGCTCCACATACCAACAAATCATTGACACACATCGCCACCAAATCCTGACCGATGGTTTCATGACGATTTAAATCCAAAGCCAATTTTAATTTTGTGCCAACCCCATCCGTTCCTGATACCAATAAAGGCGATTTATAGCCTGCTGGGATACGGCATAACGCCCCAAAACCTCCCAATCCACCCACCACTTCTGGGCGTGTGGTCGCTTTTGCCACGGATTTGATGCGCTGCACCAAAGCTTCGCCTGCATCAATATCCACGCCGGCATCTTTGTAGCTGAGTGATTGGGTTTGGGCGGTCATAATGATTCCTTTGAAATGTCAATGATAAAATAAACGCAATTATACCAAAAAACCTTAAAAACGTGTGGACTATTTGAGACGCTAAATTCAACAAAGTGCACGACTTGCTTTTAGTGCCTGATGTCTTATGCCCACCACCATGATGATGTCAAATCACCCAACCCAAAAGCCCCAAAAAATCATGATGCACTCATAAGCGGTTTAGATAGTCCTGCTGTGCTTCTTTGGGTAATTTGTCAATCAGGGCTACTTTCATGGCGTGATCACCACTTTTCATCACCACATCAATCAAAGGTTTGCCATCAAAGGGCAAATCATCAATCTGCTGTGCAAACACCGCCAAATAATAAGCCCCATCCACATCATCATCCGCCATCACCCTATCATAAATGGCACGAAAGGCAGACTCACTGGCATTGCCATGGGTAATAAGCAAATGAATGGCTTGCAGGGCGGTGTTGGGCGTTTGGCATAGCGTGATGATGGATTGGGAGAGCTTTTGTGTTGTCATCATGATGTCCAAGAAAAAGAGCGAATCACCTTCGCTCTTAGGGGTTATTTCATCCGTTTTATACTTCGGGGCTATGCTCTTCAATCAGTGGTTTTAGCTCGCCTGATTGGTACATCTGTAAGATGATGTCGCTACCACCGATGAGCTCGCCATTGACCCAAAGCTGAGGGAAAGTCGGCCAGTTGGCAATCAGTGGTAAGGTGCTGCGAATCTCAGGATTTTCTAGGATATTGACGAAGGCGAAAGGACGACCGATTTGGGTCAGCACTTCTACGGCACGGGCTGAAAAGCCGCATTGGGGAAACTGTGGCGTGCCTTTCATGTAGAGTAGGACAGCGTGGTCACGGATTTGATTTTCAATCAGTTCTTTGATTTGTGGGTTGATGTCGGTCATGGGATTTTCCTGATACAAGATAAAAAATTGGAAGCTAAAAGCTAAGCTATTATAAGGATTGTTGAGAGATTTTTAAAGGGCAAAATGGATTTTGTACCTGTTTTTTTGCTGGTTTTAAATCGTGTGGTAGCTTGTACAACCAAACTATTCTCTTTGTAAAGCTTTCTTTGCACCCAAAACGGCAAAAAAAGTGGAATACGTACAACAAACGGACATCAAGAATTAATAAAGCCACAACCTCCTGCGAGTGTAGGCAGTTAATATTTGAAAAACACAAATAATTGCCGTACAATAACCATATCATTTATTTAAAAATAAGGAAATAATATGAATAAAGAATTTATGAAAAAATGGCTCTTGTTACTTTCTTTGTGCATGTGTTTGCCTGCCTTTGCCAATACAGAAAATCAGCAATGTGAATTTTTAGTGGAAGGGGGTAATAAGATTGATGATATTGCTATTGGATTTGCTGATGGCGTTGTATTTTTGGATGGCTGTGAAGAAGGGTTGTTTGTATTTTCTGATACAACAGAAAAACAAAATAAAATCGGATTTGTGGATAAATTTGGCAATACCATCATTGAACCCAACCCTGAAATTGTTTTCGCCAGACCGTTTCATCAAAGTATATCAATTGTGGCATCAAGAGATAAAAAATTTGGTTTAATCAATACCAAAGGTGAATGGGTGTTAGAACCAACCTATGATGGCATTTATGATTTTAGAAAAGGTGTGGCAATTGCAGTAAATATCAAAGATGGTAAATTTAGTCATGCTTTGATTGATACAACAGGGCGTGAGCTTATCCCTATGCAAGCAGGAACTATTAGAGAGTTTGGTAATCAAGACCCTTTTGGTAGATATATTCATGAAATTTATCATGGTGACAATCTTTATATGGCACTTTACAATAAAGACGGCACAATAATTATTCCATCAGATCATCAAACCATTGATATTGATGATAACGATATCATTCAGATATGTCACCATCAAAAAGGCTGTATTTATACCGATACAGAACTAAAACCAATAACTAAAAATCAACCACAATAAGGGTAAGCACAAGGCATCATTTGCCATTAATAACTTATTGTTTTTGGAGCAACACCACAGCACTTGCAAAAATTCCTTCTTTTCTACCAAGATAGCCCATTTTTTCATTGGTGGTGGCTTTAATGCTAATAGAGTCCACGCCTACGCCTAGCACCTTGGCGATACTCTCACGCATGGCAAGATTGTGCGGTGCTAATTTGGGGGCTTCACAAATCACGGTCATATCGGCATTGACAAGCTGATAGCCCTTTGATTTAACTAAATTATACACATTATTTAGTAAAATTTTACTATCTGCCCCTTTATAAGCGTCATCGCTATCCGGAAAATGCTGCCCAATGTCGCCCAGTGCCAGCGCCCCAAGCAAGGCATCACACAAAGCGTGCAGCAGCACATCGCCATCAGAATGCGCCTTAATGCCGTGCGTATGGGCAATTTGGATACCGCCAAGCGTGACAAAATCGCCTGTGGTAAACGCATGAACATCAAGCCCTTGACCGATTCTTAGCATGGAGTTTTCCTTGAAATAAAAGAGCGATTATATCATAGCAGCAAGAAAATGTTATAATGGCAACGCCTTGAAAGTTTCTTATATTAACACAATTAAATCCATTCTATTTACCACTTGATAAGACATAATATGACCACTCCCTTTACCCTATCCGATGTCGCACCTTTTTTAAACAAAGCCCCCAAAGACATTAAAGTCATCGTCGGTATGTCTGGCGGTGTGGATTCTTCCGTTTCTGCGGTACTATTGAAAGAAGCAGGCTTTAATATTGAAGGCCTCTTTATGAAAAACTGGGAAGAAGACGACGGCACCGAGTACTGTACTGCCCTAGCCGACCTTGCCGACGCTCAGGCGGTGGCGGATAAAATCGGCATTCCCCTACATACCGCCAATTTTTCGGTAGAATATTGGGACAGAGTGTTTGAGCATTTTTTGGCAGAATATGGGGCAGGACGCACGCCCAACCCTGATATTTTGTGCAATAAAGAAGTCAAATTCAAAGCCTTTTTGGATTATGCCCTGACCTTGGGGGCGGATTTTATTGCCACAGGGCATTATACTCGCCGTGGATTTGCAGTAGATGGCAAAGCTGCCCTGCTTCGTGGCTTGGATAATAACAAAGACCAAAGTTATTTTTTGCACGCGGTGGGTGGGGATAAAATCGCCAAGACCTTATTCCCAGTGGGTGAGCTTGAAAAACCTGCCGTGCGAGCTATCGCCGAAAAGTACGATTTGGCAACCGCCAAGAAGAAAGACAGTACAGGCATTTGTTTTATTGGCGAGCGTAAGTTTAAAGACTTTCTGCAAACTTACCTGCCTGCCAAGCAAGGCGAGATTTATAGCGATGATGGCATCTGTATCGGCAGGCACGATGGCTTAATGTATTATACCATCGGTCAGCGTGGCGGTATTGGCATTGGCGGGGTGTCAGGTCGCACCGAGGCACCGTGGTTTGTACTGCATAAAGATTTGAAAAATAACCGCTTAATCGTCGGTCAAGGGCATGACCATCCGTATCTAATGTCCACAGAACTCACCGCCTATAAGCTTGATTGGGTGGTGAATCCGCCTGCCAATGGTGCCAAGCTCACCTGTAAAACTCGCTATCGCCAAAGCGACCAAACTTGCACTCTTTATCATGATGGCGACAGGGTGCGTGTGGTGTTTGATGAACCACAACGTGCGGTGACTTTGGGGCAGTCGGCGGTGTTTTATGATGGTGATGTGTGTCTAGGTGGCGGTGTGATTGATGGCAGTAATGCTAAGGTTGATTGACGCAGCAGGTTAAGCTCTCTAAAACTTAACCACTTCTACACCCTCGTCACTGGCTTTTAGCATGACGTGAGCGGGCTGATGGGCGAAAATACCATGACAAACCACGCCCACGATGTTATTTAATGTATGCTCCCACGCCTTTGGGTCGGTGATGTCCAAATCATAAGTATCCAAAATCACGTTACCATAATCGGTCACAAATCCCTCGCGATAAACAGGGTCGCCCCCCAACCTCACGAGTTCACGAGCGACATAAGAGCGGGCTTGGGGCAGCACTTCCACCGCCACAGGAAAGGTGCCAAGTTTGGCGACCGTTTTGGAGTCATCCACCATACAAACGAAGCGCTTGGAGGCTGCTGCCACGATTTTCTCACGAGTCAAAGCTCCGCCGCCCCCTTTAATCATGTTGCCCCGAGCGTCTATCTCATCTGCACCATCTATGTACAAATCAAGCTCGCCAACTGTATTGAGATCAAAAATCTCAATATTTAGGGCTCTTAATTTCTCTTCGGTGACATTGGAGCTTGTTACCGCCCCCTTCAAACGAACCTGTGTCAGAAGCTCAATGAGACAGTTGACAGTACTGCCTGTTCCTACGCCCAAAATCATGCCGTCTTCAACATGAGCAAGGGCAGATTTGGCAACGGCTTGTTTTTGGGCGAGTTTGGGATCGGTGCTAGGCTTGGTGTGTGACATCAGCTTTCTCAGTAAAAAGTTGAGTTATTTTACTAAAAATACGCTAAAAATGATAGTGTTTATCCAAGAGATGTCTTCCTCTAAGAGGTATTGGCAAGGCGTTGTCAGACTGATAAATCAATGAAATCGCATGATTTTTTATGACACTTTATTCTATTTTGCGGCGTCAATGGGTAAGCGATGGCACAGTCATTTTATCCAACCATCTTTTATCGCCATCTTTGATGATTTGATGAGAGATTTTGATAAAACACAAAAGAGGGAATGGACACATGATGGACAATAACATGGATGGATCAGGATGGCATGGATGGATTAGAAAATTAAAGAGCATGGCGGCATGGTGACGCCATCATGAGGTTTGCTTTTTGGTAGGCAAAAAATGACTTCATCAGCACATCTTCGGCACACTTTGGGATTACTACCGTTGCTACCTTCCGGTCCTGGCGGGGTTCATAAATCAAAGTTGCGAAGCTACCGATGAAGCCGATGATTATTATACACCAAAATTTTAAAATAGCAAGTGTTTTTGATAATGATTGGACAAATTAACAAAACGTCATGACATCAACATCTCATTAAAACACCTAATTGACGACAATGCCCATCTTCAAGACAATCAGATGGTGTGTGATTGTCATGCTAACCCTGCATTGGCTTTACATGCCAAGGCATCTCATCAATCTTTATTTTGGCTCTACTTTGACTTTACTTTGATAAATAAGCCATTTGCTTACTTTATCATCTGTGTTATCTGTTAAAATTTTGTTAAATTAAAGTAAGAACAAGATACAATTTGGCACAATGAATCATCATGACTTATATTACAATAACAGCATTTTAACCCTTTATCACTCACGGAGATGACCATGAACTCAATCAAACTGCCCTTACTACTTAGCCTAGGCATGGCAGGTGCCAGCATGCAAGTTCACGCTGCTGAGAACTACAATCAAGTCAGCTTTGGCGTGGAAGTTGTCAAAAACGTCGCCAATGACGAGCTGACCGCCACTTTGACCAAATCTACCGATCATGCCAATGCCAAAACCCTAGCAAACACCCTAAACACCACCACCAACAAAGCACTGAGCATCGCTCAAAAATACCCCAATGTTAAAGTCACCACAGGTCGCCATCACACCTATCCACGCTATGACAACAAGGGCAAAATCAATGGCTTTACAGGCTCATCCTCGGTCAATGTCCAAAGCCAAAATTTTGAAGAAGCCAGTGAGCTCATTGCTGAACTACAACAGTTCATGACACTAGAAAATTTAAATTTTAGCGTCTCTGAATCCACCCAAAAAAGCGTGGAAAATGAACTAAAAACCCAAACCATCCAAAAATTCTCTACCGAAGCCAAAGAGATCAGTCATGCCTTTGGGGTAAGCGACTATAAACTGGTGAGAGTGGATTTGAATAACACCTATGGCGGCATTCAAGTTCGCCCCATGATGATGAAAGATTATGCTGTCGCAGAAGCTGCCAGCTCACCCATCCCCCAAGCTTATGAAGGTGGTGAGAGTCGCCTAACATACAGTGCCCAAGGCGTGATTGAATTGATTAATCGATGAATGAGTCAACCCCAAAAACTTGCCATTTGAGCCATTTTCGTGGATAATATCGCCACATCACCTTTGTGCCGTGACCTCTGTGGCGTGAAATGTACCGTGACACACACCAAAAAAGAGACTGACGTCTTATCAGCATGATGACATCAGTCATGTTTGGGGCATCCACCCTAAGGCACACCTTTAAAAAAAACATCAAAAGATTACACCCATGACCCAATCAGCTCATCAAAAATACCCTGTCAAATACCTTGTCTTAGGCACGCTTTGTGCGATGACCTCTATGACTTCATCCGTGGCATTTGCCAATTCTAGCCAAAAAAACCCATTTGATCCCACCGTACTGACCGTCAGTGACAGCGATACCGCCAGTCAGATTGACACCAAAAAGGTCAGTAGCGACACTGACACCATTAAGAGCCTTGAAAAATCGGGCAAACGCTACACCAAGATAGATTCCTCTAAATACGCCAAAACCGTCAATGAGTCCACATGGTCCCCTGACATGAAAGTCAATAGTGCCATGACCGTCAAAATGCAGGTGCTCCTTGATCAGCATCATGCCTCCGTTGGGGCGATTGACGGCGGTTGGGGGGTAAACAGCAAAAACGCTCTTGCCAACTTCCAACGCATGAATGACCTACCTGCCACTGGCAAAATGAACCAAGAAACATGGGATTTATTGAGCGTCAATGCTGATGATGTCTTGGTCAGCTACACCATTACCAAAGATGACATCACCAAGTTTGACAAACTTCCTAGCAGTGTAGAAGCCCGTGCCAAACTCACCGACCTAGGCTATGAGAGCATTCAAGAGAAGCTTGCCGAACGCTTTCATATGCGTATTGACTATCTCACCAAAATCAATCCTAACAAAAAGTTTGTGGCAGGTGAGAGCATTACGGTGGTCAATACCAAGAACGCTTTTGAAGGCAAAGCAGATAAAGTCATCGTCAATCCAGCCACCAACACCCTAACTGTTTATCAAGGGGATAAATTGGTAACAAGCTATCCTGCCACCATTGGCAATACCAAAAAGAGTGTTGATAAAGGCACCTACCGCCTAAACAGCAAAGTAAAAATGCCACATTATAAGGCAACCGTCACCAAAAACGACACCAAACAAACCTTCATCTTACCCCCTGGTGCCAACAGCCCTGTTGGCGTGGTGTGGATGAGTTTGGATAAAGCAGGTTATGGCATTCATGGTGTCAGCAACCCTGAGATTATCGGACAGCCTGCCCCTGTCGGCTCTATTGGGCTATCAAACTGGGACGTGTTAGAACTCTATGCCAACATGGATGAAGGCACTGTCGTTGAAGTAAAATAGATTCAAAACCCACAAGTGATTTGTGGGTTTTTATTGTTTAAATTTAGGGCAGCCTATTTTTTGATGTCTTGCCAGCCTTATGCTGACATTAAGCTCATGGTTTTTATGAGTTATCATGAATCCTTTTCATTCGTTACTTTTCATTTGTTATCCTCAGTTCATCATCCTCAAAAGGAAATCTCATGTCCGATTTGTCTTTTTCTCCCCTGACCGCCCTATCGCCATTAGATGGTCGTTATGCTTCCAAATGTGACAGTCTGCGTCCTTTTTTGTCCGAATTTGGGCTCATCCACGCTCGTGCCACCATTGAGATTGGCTGGCTTCAAGCGCTTGCCAATCACCCTGACATCCCTGAAATCAAACCGTTTAGTCAAGCGACCCACGATAAGCTAAATGCCATCATTGCAGAGTTTAGCGAGCAAGATGCTCATCAGATCAAAGAGATAGAACGCACCACCAATCATGATGTCAAAGCGGTAGAATACTTCTTAAAAGAGAAAATCGCCGACATCGATGAGCTAACAGCAGCGGGTGAATTCATCCATTTTGCCTGCACCTCAGAGGACATCAACAACCTCTCGCACGCTTTGATGTTAAAATCTTCTCGCAAGGTACTCGTCGATGTCATGCAGCAGATTATTGATGACATCGCCCATTTGGCAGAGACTTATGCAGACACGCCCATGCTCTCACGCACGCATGGTCAGACCGCAAGTCCCACCACACTCGGCAAAGAAATGGCAAACGTCGCTTATCGCCTACATCGCCAATTAAAGCAGTTTGAAGACGTCGCCCTTTTGGGGAAAATCAACGGTGCGGTTGGCAATTACAACGCTCATCTTGCCGCTTATCCTGAGGTTGATTGGGCTCAACATGCTCAAAACTTCATTGAGAGCCTAGGGCTGACCTTTAATCCTTATACCACACAGATAGAACCTCATGACTACATGGCAGAACTCTTTGATGCCCTACGTCGCTTTAACACCATTTTGATTGATTTTAACCGTGATGTGTGGGGTTATATCTCGCTAGGTTACTTTAAACAAAAACTAAAAGAGGGCGAGGTGGGCTCATCCACCATGCCTCACAAGGTGAACCCCATTGATTTTGAAAATTCTGAGGGTAATCTTGGACTGGCCAATGCTGTTCTTGCACATCTTGGCGAAAAATTACCCATCTCTCGCTGGCAAAGGGACTTGACCGACAGCACCGTTTTGCGAAACATGGGCGTGGGTTTTGCTCAGAGCTTGATTGCTTTTGAAGCGTGCTTAAAAGGGATTGGCAAATTACAAATCAACGAGGCTCGCCTAGCAGAAGACCTAGATCAAGCCCAAGAGGTGCTTGCCGAACCCATCCAAACCGTGATGAGACGCCATAACATAGACAAGCCCTATGAGAAATTAAAAGCCTTAACGCGTGGGCAGGCCATGACTCGTGAGATGATGGTGGGCTTTGTTCATGGCGATGAGCTGTCCAATGTCCCTGATGATGAGCGAGAACGCTTAGCCAAACTAACCCCTGCCACTTATACTGGTAATGCCAGTGAGCAAGCCAAGGCATTAAAGGGCTTTTTAAAATAACACCGTAAAGCTAGGGCGTATCCACGATGAGTAACCTCTCATCAGTGGATGTGCCCCACCAAAGTAGGAGGCAGTCTGCATTCATGGACGAAATACGCTTGCACAACCAAAAACAGGTGAAGCGGCGGCCAAAACTTAGCAGTCATATAGCCACATTGCACATCAAGATTGGCTAGGGTTGGCGTATAAGCCTTATTGGTTAGATTAGTTAGGCTTGATTATCGTCACTTTAAATCTCTTTTACCCCTAGCATGTCAAGCAAGGCATCAGCACCTGATGAGCGGGTAAGGTTGGGGTTGATGACCAGCCCTAAATGACGCTGCAACTCTACGCTGTCTTTCAAATCAATCTTCACCAAATCTTGGTTGATGAGCGTCTCTGGCAGTACCGACCACCCAAGCCCCACCGAGACCAACATACGGATGGATTCTAATGGATTGGTGCTCACGGTGGCAAAGGGGCGTAGATTATGTTTATTAAACTCTGCCAACGTAATCTGACTGGTGAAGGTATTTGCCGCAGGCAGTATCGCAGGATGACGCGCGAGCTGCAACAAGCTCACCTTTGACTGCTGAGCCAATGGGCTTAATACCCCTGTCACAAAATATAAGGGATCATACCAAAGCGTATGGTACATGAGTCGTCTGTCAAAGGTGGGCGGCAGCGTCAAAAACGCCAATGCCACCTCGCCTTCTAGCACCGCCTTATGTGCTGTTTCGCTGTCCATGAATTGCACTTCTAGCTGTACCGAAGGATACGTCTGAATAAACCTCTTTAAGACAGGGGGCAGGTGATGCAGTCCGATGTGATGGCTTGTGCCAATCACCAGTCGCCCTGTCGCCACCTCTTTGGAATACAGCAGGCTTGCCTTGCACGTCTCATAGTCTTCTAGCCACTTTTTGGCATAGGGCAGCAGCTCATGGGCGGATGCTGTTGGGATAATGCCACGCCCGATGGTGTCAAATAACGCCGTGCCAAACTCATCTTCTAGACTCTTGATTCGCTTAGAGACCGCAGGCTGAGTGATGAACAGCTTCTCGGCAGCCCCTGAGATACTGCCTGTCTGCATGACGGTGATGAAAGTGGAGAGATTGGTGGTATTCATGACACACTCCTGTGTTATGTATGATGATAAGTTTATGAATGATTTATTATATCAAATTTTTAGGAATTAATGAGGGTTTTAGTTACTTTTGGTTATATGACAGATAAGATCTTTGTTTTAATTACTCGTGCATCAATGAATGTTGGCGTAGGTGTTTTATTTAACCACGCCAAAATACATGCCACCTGCCCCATCACTTAGCGTCATTGACTTTATGGATACCCTAGTCAGCCATTCATGCCAATTTATGATACAATAGCCCTCATCGCTCATCATCATCGCCATCATCTCATAAAAAGCGACATGATTCGCTGATGACATGACAAAACATAAGGCGTATTTTGCTGTTTGGGCTTGTCATCATGGCGGACGTCATGAGTGCTTTCATGTATATTTGCCCTGCACTCATCACAGACATCATCAAGCACCATGCCGTTTAGCAGCGTTATCATCTCATGCCAACCTACGACGCATCATTATGACAACCATCCAGTTAAGCCAAAAATTTACCATCGCCATGATTGGCTTTTTTGCCTTTTTGCAGGTTTATTCTGTTCAGGCAATCCTACCTGTACTCATGACGGATTTGCAAACCAGTGAAGTTCAGGTCGGTCTTGCGGTGGGGGCGACTGTCATGGCGATTGCCTTAATATCTCCATTTATGGGCATGCTCTCAGATGCGTTTGGAAGACGGCGATTCATCATCGGCTCACTCACACTGCTTGCCCTACCTACACTCATGATTGGTGCAGCAACAACAGTAGATGAGCTTATTTTTTGGCGATTTTTACAGGGGCTGACCATTCCCGGCATTACCGTGGTGCTCATCGCCTATGTCGGCGAAGAGTATGGCGATAACATCACTGGCATGATGAGCTTGTATGTGGCTGGTACGATACTCGGAGGGTTTAGCGGGCGTTTTTTTGCAGGGCATTTTCATGAGTGGATGGGGTGGCGATGGGGTTATGTCGTCATGGCGGTATTGACACTGATTGGGGCGGTATGGGCATTAAAAACCCTGCCCAAATCCAAACATTTCAAAAAAAGCCAAAACTTTCAAGATTCTCTACGCCTCTTACTGTCTCACACCCAAAACCACCATGTCGTCAGTGCTTGCCTACTCGGAGGCTGTGTCTTATTTAGCTTGGTCGGCTGCTTTACCTTCATTAATCTACATCTAGCGGACGCCCCTTATCATCTCTTGGCATCACACCTTGCCAACATCTTTGCCCTGTATCTCATCGGCATGGTCATCACGCCCTTATCCACCAAAATCATCACACAGTTTGGCATGACCAATACCATCGTCTTTGCCATCATCTGCTCCATCGTCGGAGTATTCATCACCCTATCCACGCCTCTCTCCCTCATCATCGTGGGGCTGACCATCATGTCCTCAGGGGTATTCATCACGCAATCAGCCACCATCAGCTACATCGCCAGTCACGTCAAAGAAGGTCGGTCACTGGCATCAGGGCTGTACTACATGGGCTATTATGGCGGAGGCAGCTTAGGTGCGTGGATATGTGCCATTGCTTATGCACAAGGACAATGGCTCTATGCTGTTTTTACTATTTTTGCGGTGCAACTCTTGGCATTGGCGGTGGTTATTGGGCTGATGAAAAGAAGCTAGTCCAACAGCTAAGGCGTTATCTTCTTGTTAATGGCTAAAAACTTTTGCACGCCATGCCCTGCTATCTGCCCTGTGGCAAAGCAGGCAGTAAGCAGATAACCTCCTGTCGGTGCATCAAAATCCAGCATCTCACCAGAGCAGAACACATGAGGGTTGGATTTTAACTGCAACTCCTCGGTCAATGCCGCGCGTTTGACGCCACCTGCCGTGCTAATCGCCTCTGCCATGGGACGAAATCCATCAAAATCCACCGCCAATGCCTTGATGGCGTTTGCCATTTTATAAAAATCCGACCAGTCGGTTTTATTGGTGCATTCTCTGAGTAAGGCGATTTTGACCTCATCTAAGCCCAATTTGCGTAACTGGTTATTCAAAGATTGTTTTGTGCGTTTGGACAGTGCCAGACGCACTGCCTCCAAATCCTTGTCAGGCAATAAATCCACATATAAGCGAATGTTGGATTTGCCACCTTCTTCTCTTAATTTGGCTCGCATGGCACGGTTGTGTTGATAGATGAGACCGCTCTCCATGCCATAATGCGTGATGATGACATCGCCGTAAGCACGACTTGCACCATCTACCCACACTGACACTCGCTTTAAAGGCTTACCAAAATAATCCTGCATGTAAGCCGACCATGTGCGAACCACGCCGACATTACTGCCATACAGCGTGCTTAGCTCATGCTGCTCAAACCACGCCTGCCAGCTGCCATCTGTTCCTAGCCTAGAGTAAGAGCCGCCCCCACACGACAATATAATCGCATCAAAACGCCGATAAAACTCACGCACGCCGCCATCTTTTTGCTCATGCCTAAAATACACCGTATCGCCTTCTATACCTTGGCAAAGATGATGATAAAAGAACTTGACCTACCGACCCATAAGACGCACGAGCCACGCACGCATGAACGCTGAGGCTTTCATGTGTACAGGAAAAATACGGCCGCTAGAACCGACATAGGTGGGTACGCCAAGCTCCTCTAACCATCTTATCAACCACGCATTGTCATACTGGTGCAGATAAGAGCCCATCCAGTCTGTGTCATAGCGTGTGACAAACTCGGTCATTGCTTCACTATGACTGACGTTCAGCCCTGTTTTACCCGCCCATAATATCTTGCGACCAGCACTTGGTAGACGGTCATAGATTTCAATGTTAATCTCATCGCCCAGCCCAGACAAATAATCCGCCGCCATCAGACCGCTCGCTCCCGCCCCAATGATGGCAATGGTCGGCTTAGTGGATGATTCTGTCAAAGAAGTGGGTGTGCTAATCATAAGATACTCAGATGCGTTCGTGCTTGTTTTGTGTGATGGCACAAGAGAATCACATCAAACATCGTGGCGGCGTGTCATCAAAACGAGTGCGATACTCATCAGGCTTGGTGATGATAATCTCTTGGCAAAGCTCGCCTCTTGCCAGATATTTGATTTCAAAGTGCGTCCTAGCTGAGGTGGGCTCTATCTGTCTTTTGGTATAGGGCAGCTGCCAGACGGTTTGTAGTAGGCTTTCACACTCACTGATATAAGTTGTGATGTTACTGGCAATGAGGATTTGTCCACCTGCCATCATTCTAGACAATAAAAATTCAAAAAATGGCATGTTTAAAAATCGTTGATTCTTATTTTTGGGTTCAGGATTGGGGTATAAGATAAAACATCGTTTCACCTGCCTTGGCTGCAAGGCAAACGCTGACCAATGAATGGCGTCGGCATGAATGGCGGTCAAATTCGCCAATGCCCTCTCATCACACGCCCTTTTAAAAGCGGCAAATTTCTCACTGGTGCGTTCAATGGCGTACAGATGCTCACAAGGATGGTTCTTGGCGAACATCAAGGCGTGCCTGCCCTTGCCTGCACCGATTTCAAGGCAGATTGGCTCATCATCAATGGGACAAAAATCTCTGGGAGGGCAAAGGGCGGATAAATCAAACACACGGGAAAATCGGTGGGAGAGCCCTGTCATGTCAGTCATGTTCATGCCAATTGATATCAAATCTGGTAAATTTCATCTGCATCGCCCCATCTCTTCACTCATCATTGAGCGAGAACTCTTCGGTGTACAAGCTCCAATTTAGCTTCGTGCGGCACGCCTGATAGAAGTCCACATCTAGGGGATGAAGCAATATCAGTGACTTATCATACTTCGTGATGAGCAGTGTTTGATCGCTATCTAGGGGTACGCTTGCCCCTCCATCTGAGCTTACCATGGGCTGCGTGCGATTGTCCTTGTGGATTTTTATGGTAATTTTACTGGTGCCTGATACCACGATGGGTCTGCTAGACAGCGTATGAGGATGCATGGGAGCAAGGCAGATGGCATCTAGACTAGGATGAATGATGGGACCTCCTGCTGAGAGCGAATAAGCGGTTGAGCCTGTGGGTGTCGCCACAATCAGTCCATCAGCGTGCTGACGATAGACATCAATGCCATCAATTTGTAATTTAAAATCAATGGTATGCACCGATCTGCCCGCATGTAGCACCACATCGTTTAGGGCATAGCTCTCATGAAAGACCTGCATGCCACCTTCATCGCCCTGCCCCAGTACTTGCATCTTTAACAAAAACCGCTCATCGGTATGGTACTCACCAGCGAACACCTCAGAGAGCTCAGCCTCTAAGCGTTCAGGGTTGATGTCCGCCAAGAAGCCAAGTCGCCCACGATTGACCCCCAACACTGGCACGCCTGTCCCTGCCAGTATTGCCCCTGTCTGCAAAATAGAGCCATCGCCGCCCACGACCATCACCAAATCACAATGCTCGCCCATGCGACTGCGTGGGACGATTTTTATTGGGCTGTCGTCTTGATTAAAGTCAATCTGTATCCCATCAATGCTGGCAGTGCTGGTGTCAATGGTGATTTCAAGTCCCCAACGCAGCAAAAGCTCAATCAAGTCGTTCAAGGTGGTGGTGATGCTTTTTTTGCCAGCACGCCCCATGAGCCCAATGCGTTTAAAGTGGCTTTTCTCTACATTAAAAGAAGTCGGAGAGATGGCTGCTTTTGTCATCATTGACTAAAATCCCAGTAATGATAATGCTCACACAAACATTCAAAAAGATAAAAAAGTGTATGATAACCAAAGTCAGTGCAGACTACAAGCAAAATAACATCACGCCAATAAATGCCTAAGCCATGATCATTTGCTAAATAAATGATAAAATCCGCTTAGTTTGGCAAATACCTCATCGTCTTCACAAGGACATCATCACAAAGACCCCACCTCATCTTTATATAAGCTTTGTCATGCACTGGTATCAATGTGTTAAAATCACAAAAAACGCTTGATTTTTAAGAGCTATTATAGTATAAAACACTCAATTCTTTTTAATAACACATCGTTTATTCACTAAGGAAAATTATGGCAAATCCCATTGTTAGTCGTACCGAATTAGTAGCAGGTGACGTCCCTATGACCGTCAATGGCGTGGTTAAGAAAACCGCCCTATTACTTGCCGTCTCTGCCACCACAGGCTTTGGGCTGTTTTTCTATGCCATCATGAGTCAGATGTCATCAGGTGCCTTGATTGGGCTGTTTGTGGTGGCGATGCTTGCCACCATGGGCATTGGTCTTGCCTCTGCCTTTAAGCCACATCTTGCCAAGACCTTATCTGTCCCTTATGCCGCCCTAGAAGGCATCGTCATCGGTGTGGCGAGTGCTTTTGCTTATTATAAAGCCCCAAGCATTCCCCTGCTTGCCCTATCGGCGACTTTTGTGACCGCGGCGGTCATGCTGACCTTATATAGCACACGCATCATCAAAGTCACCGAGAAGTTTCGTTCGGTGGTGGTGTCAGCGACCATTGCCATCATGATTGTCTATCTGGTGCAGTGGGTGATGTCACTTGTGTTTGGTAGCACCATTCCTTATCTGTTTGATGGCGGCTTGATTGCTATTGGATTTAGCGTCTTTACCACACTGATTGCTTCTTTCTTTTTACTCATTGACTTTAAGAACATTGAAGATGGTGCGATGTATGGCGTCAATCAAGAATTTGAATGGGTGTATGGCATCGGTGTGCTAGCGACACTGGCATGGATGTACATTGAGTTCTTGCGCTTGATTGGTTATTTGCAAGAATGATGAATGTTTCTTATGATTCATAGAATGATATGGATTGACCTAAGGTGTGCGATATGCACGCCTTTTTTTATATTAAGTGACTATCCACCTCAAACGACTAACCTCATCTTGCCCCCCACTTGCCTTATCCTTATCCCACATAGCCACTGATTCATCCATTACAGGCTCAATCAATCCAGTCATGATTTACAAAAATTAACAACAAATTCTACCCCCTAATGAACCGCACCCCAAAGGTTAGTGGTGAGCTTTGGGGTGCGGTTCAATGACGGATTTTTTGTGATGCTCGGCAAATTAGCGGTTATCCTGCTCTAATGCTAGGCTTAGTGTGCCATCTTGATTGCTCTCTGGCTTGTCTTTTTGATCGTCTTGTGCCAATTTTTCTTTGGCTAGGCTGTTTTTGGCAAGCATGATGTCTGTTGCCATTTTGGTATCTTTGACGTCTTTACCGACTGGTTTTACCTGCACTTTAACCAAGCCTGCCGATAATGGTGCAAGCTGTTTAAAGGCGTTCTTGGTCAAATCAATCCGCCCTGCTTTGCCAATGCGATCATTGACCTTGCAAGTGATGGATTTGCCTGTTTTGGTATTGGTCACTTCCAAATAAGTGCCTAATTTATACTGGTTAGAAGCGCAGGTCATGCCGTTGTTACTAAATACCTCGCCATTGGCTGTTTTGCGACCATTAAATTTGTCGGCATAATAAGAGGCGGTGGTGGAATGTGCCGATGCTTGCATGCCAATTAAGGCTGTCAGGGTCAGGGCAGTGATGTTAAGTAAACGCATAATTTCGTCTCTTTGATTAAGATTTTTTGGTTGAGATTTGTAGAACATCTATTTGTAGAACGTCTAATTATGGTGTCGCCACCTAATACATTGAGCAAGCTAGGTTTGATAAATTAGACTTGAATGCTCATCAATAATTAGCACAAATAAAATGTTCATTATAACAGACTGATATCCAAAATTTGTTCAGTAATTGCTATTTTTTGTTAAAAAATACTTTTTATTTTCGCCCATCATCTTTTAGGCTGACTATTTTGCGTGTTGGTATGAGTTTTAAGCGGCATAAATAGGTTTAAATTTGTACATTTTTTGTGAGTGAGTGCCACACTTGCAGGTTCAAACTAACGCTTTACTACCTTTTATTACAAATCAAAAAGAATTTAGAAATAAAAACATATTACAATGATTTAACACGCAGAATGCTGACTTTTTCTGCTGTGTTTCGCTCATTTTAATCATGTTTTTAAATCATTCAGATTTAATAAGGATAACCCATGAAAAAACTCATCGCTCTCTCTTCATTGATCGCTTTGGCTTTGACTGGTTGTGCCAGCAACCTAGATGATACCCGCCTAAAAACCGTTGAAGGCGAAACTAAGCTTGTAAAAGTGGTGGACATCCCAAGTTTTGACATTGAAATCGCCCCACGTAAAGCTAGCTGCGAGCTGACCGATACCGTTGGTAACAAGATTGCTAGCGAATGTCTGCAATATCGTCGCACTTATGAGCGTAACTACAATGTATTAAGCGGCAACATTGAAGGCTTTACTTTTGAAGAAGGCAACCGCTATGTACTTAACATCAGCCAAACTGCTGTTGCTAATGAAGCAGAGGGTAAAGTGGTGCCTGTTTGGAAGCTTAATAAAGTGATTTCTATAAATCCTGAAATCATCAATCCTGCACCCTAAGTGACCCCTCTTTTTATTAGGCTGATTTGATTTTAAAACAGTCTAACACCAAAACCATGACGACAAACCCAACGTTTATTCTCAGAACTGACAGGTTTGCCGTCATGTTTTTTTGGCAAAAAATGTCATCAATGTTATAATTGTTTGAACCATCATCAACTTAATTTTATGAACATTCGTACGCCAAAAGAACTCAATCATGCCCCTCGTAAACGCTTTGGGCAAAATTTCCTACATGATACCGGCATCATCCGTCAAATCGTGGACAGCATTCGCCTGTCTCATACTGACAATCTTTTAGAAATCGGACCTGGACTTGGTGCCTTGACCGAACCACTTTTGGCAGAGGTGGATGGCATGACGGTCATTGAACTTGACCGTGATTTGGCGAATAACCTAAAAATCCATATCGGTGCCAACAGCCACCCTGATTTTACCATCATTAATGACAACGCCATGCACATTGACTACCGCAAGCTTGCTCATCAGGTTGGCAAGGGGGCGTTTCGCGTGGTGGGTAACTTGCCTTATAATATCTCCACGCCGATTCTTTTTCGTCTGTTGGAATTTAGCGACGTTATCCAAGACATGCATTTTATGTTACAAAAAGAAGTTGTGGACAGAATCACCGCCGAACCAAACACTAAGGCCTATGGTAGGCTGTCGGTCATCATGCAATATCACTGCATGGCGGATTACCTTCTGACTGTGCCAAATGGTGCATTTAATCCACCGCCAAAAGTCACCTCTGCCGTATTTCGCCTGACGCCTTTTCAAGAAAAACCCATACAAGCCCAAGACGAAAAGCTGTTTGCCGATGTCGTGCGTGAGACTTTTAATCACCGACGCAAAACCCTGCGTGCGATTTTTAAAAACGTTGGTATCTTGCCAAACTTAGATGAGGCTGACTTTGAGCAGATACAAATAGACCCCCAAGCTCGCCCAGAGACACTCGGCGTGGCGGATTTTGTCAAGTTATCCGACATGGCATTTGCCAAACGATAAAAACAACCTGATCTAAAAATGAAGAAACATTTCCAAAAAAAGTACCGGAGCGAATACGTCATCGGTGATTTGCAAGGCTGTTTTGATGCTTTCAATCGCCTACTTGTCGCCTTAGACTTTGATGAAACCCAAGATAAACTTTGGCTGTGCGGTGACATCGTGGCTCGTGGGGAGGATTCACTTGCCACATTAAGGCAGGTCAAACGCCTATCTGATGTGGGTGCATTAACCACCGTGCTTGGCAATCATGACATCACCTTGATTGCGACATGGAGGGGCGTGCTGCCCATCAAACCCAAAGACAACACCGAAGCGATATTTCGTGCACCTGACGCTCATGAGCTGTTAAACTGGCTTCGCTGTCAGCCGTTTTTGGTATATCCTGATGATAAAACCGTCTTGACTCATGCGGGCATTCCCCCCATCTGGAAAACCAAAGATGCCAAAGCTTATGCTGCCGAGTTGATGCAGGCATTTTGTGGCGATTTAGATGAGCTTGATGCCTTATTGCCTAACTTATACAGCAAAGACATTGAGCCATGGTCTGATGACGTCACGGGTTATACACGCCTAAGACTTATCGCCAATTACTTTACTCGCATGAGACTGTGCGATCGGCATGGTACGCTTGAATTTTCATTTAAAGAGGGTCTTGCTGACACCATGCCGCTGGGCTATCGTCCTTGGTTTGCTTGGGATGTCCATCGCAGGCGTAAAGTGTTATTCGGACATTGGGCAGCGTTAGAGGCGGATGTTGCCACCTCGCAGGTTCGTTCACTAGATGGCGGCTGTGTGTGGGGCGGCAGACTCGTAGCATACAGACTGTCGGATGGGCACATTATTAGCGTCAATGGCCTTGAGGATAAAGGCGATGATGACCGTCAAGATGACATCTTAGCGAACTTGGACACTTGATGCCTAAACCGCCAATTTATCACCAATTTTAAACAACAACATGACTTACTCTTATCTTAAAGTTATCACATCCACCCTATTAGGTTTGACACTGGTTGCCTGTGCCAATAAACCACTTCATTCATCAAAATCTCGTGGTTTTTATCAGCAAGGCACCCCAGAACGCTATCAGGTTCAGCGCGGCGATACGGTCTCTAAAATTGCAGCTCGCTATGGGCTAAATTGGCAAGAAATCAGCAGAATCAATCGCTTGGATGATAAACACACCATCAGAGTCGGTCAATGGCTGACATTGATACCAGAGAGCCGACGCTCGCCGAACTCCAAAAATCAGCCCAAGCCCTCTCTTGCGGTAGTAAGACAATCAAATACCCCTTCAAGCACCCATGGGCAGCAGTCCAACGCCCCTAGACCGTCGGTAAAAGTTGCCCCAAAAGCACCCCTGCCAACGCCTGCGACCAACACCACCATGCCCCCTGCCAGCCCAACACATACCCACACCATGCAGACATCATCGTTTGGCTATCCCACCCAAAGAAGATATAACGTTGCACGGCATTTTGGTACTTATGCCAATCTTAATGGCAACACCATCCCCTCCGAGGGTACTTGGTTTTTAGGGCATGACAACGATCCTGTCTGGGCAACTCAAATGGGCGAGGTGATACGAATCGCCCAGACCGCCACAGGTTATAGCATTGACATTTTACATGAAGGTGGCATGACGAGTAGTTATTTTCATGTCAAAGACATCTTGGTCAGACAAGGTCAGAGAGTTCATAAGGGCGAGCAGATTGCAAAAATGAAGCAGCAGCCTAGCGGCATGGCACTGCTTGAACTTCGCATGACTCAACATGGACATTATGTCAATCCCATGATGTTTCTAAAATAACCTTTGTACATGGCGGATATTTGCTAGAATTGCCCGACCAACTTATCAAGCTCGCTGCTGAGATTGGCAGGGTTAAAAGAGGTGCCCAACCCTTTTTGTGGGGCGGATATTCTAAAATCATCACCGTGACGCTCCATCATCCATGCCACCACGCCATGTTCGCCCAACGTGATGGTATCTAAACTGTAACCATAAGCCAGCACGCCTTCATTATCCATGATTTTTGTCGTGCCTTTTTTGGCGTGGCAAAGTGAATGCTTATGATAACTTGACATGACAAAGATGAGCCTCTGTGCTGATGCAGGCAGCTCGCTTAGCCTGATGGTGATGGACTCCTGAGGTGTTAGAGCCTCCTCAAAATGCGTCGCTCCCGATAAGGAACCCACATAACGCACGCTCTCTTCTAGTCCCCTCACATTGGCATACCAAACCTTATCTAGTATCTGATGCGACTCATCAAGCACCAAGCAAGACAAATCAATGTCCATGTCTAATGTTGGGGATTTAAATGGAGTGAGCCCTTTTAAGACAGGTATTTTTCTTGCCAAAGCTGACATGCCTGTTTTTTCAAATTGGCAAGCTTCATAGCCGACAGCCACGGTAATGCTATGCCCAAGCACACCCAGTTCGGTGAGCGTTTTTGGTTCAAAAAATGCCTTTAAGGGCTGATGGTCTGTTTGGGTGTGCACAAAACTGGTCATATTCGTGATTTAAAGAAGTTAGAAGGGTAGGTTATCAGGTGAGGGTTGGGTCGGTAAAGTACCAGATAGGTTTTCATCAAAAGCCGTTTTTAAGGCCGTCTCCACCGCATGAATACGCTCTTGGCAGACTTTATAAGCAGCGATGGACTGCTCCACGACATTGACCAGATTATCAATGTCCAAGGTCTGGCTTTGCTCCAAAAAGTCGGCATTGCGTTTTAAGACGTCATAAGCTTCTTGAAAGGTGTTTGGCGTGGTGCTTGGATGTTTTGAGCCATCTGTTTTTGGCATGATGCCCTCGTGTTAGGTCTGTCAGGTAAATTTTCACTCATTGTACCCAATACCCTGCCATCAAGCAAGCTTAATTTGGCAGATGGTCGCCAAATGCTCCCACTTTTCTAATTTTTGACACTTTATTCATGTTACGCATTTTGATGACTGGATGACATAAGGTTTGTAATGCATCAATAAACCATTTCCAAATCATTACAATTCTGTTATCATATGATGGTTTTATGAGCTATTTGTGAGTGTTTGACCCTTATTAATCAGCCATCGATCACCTTGCCAATCCGAGCTTAGATTGGTGTTTTTATCAAAACTTGCTGCTTATCTGATTGATGTTTTTGACACTTGATTTGAAGCAACGCCACTATGTCTGAGTGATGTCTTAGTGCTTTATAATTAGAGGAAAGTTATGACTGACCCAAACAAACCCAACACATCCGATTTGGATGAACATGTTTCAGAATTAACCTTGGAGACGGATTTCAAGGGCGAGGAGCATGATGAAAAACCATCAGGCATCATCACCAAAGATGCCATCAAAGGCATGATTATTTTTGCCGTTGCTGCCATCATCTCTTTTGCACTCTATCAAGTCATGCCTTTTGACGAAAATGTCAAAAAAGGCTTGGCGATACTCATCTTCATCGGTACATTATGGCTGACCGAGGCCATTCACGTTACCGCCACCGCCATCTTAGTGCCGATACTTGCCATCTTGGTGGGCGTGCCTGAGTTTGACACCAAAAAAGCCCTATCAAGTTTTGCTGACCCCATCATTTTTGTTTTCTTTGGAGGGTTTGCACTGGCTGCCACCCTGCACGTGCAGCAGCTGGACAAAAAAATCGCTTTTGGTTTGGTCAAACTCGCTGGTGGTAAATTGGGGCTTGCGGTATTTTATATCTTTTTTGCCACCGCTGCCTTATCCATGTGGATCAGCAACACCGCCACCGCTGCCATGATGCTGCCTTTGGCACTGGGGCTATTAACTCAGGTGGATGAAGCAAAGGATCGTTCCACTTTTGTGTTCGTACTGCTTGGTATTGCTTATTGTGCCAGTATCGGTGGTCTTGGCACGATGATTGGTTCGCCGCCTAATGGCATCGCAGCAAAAGCCCTTGATTTGACATTCACAGAGTGGATGAAGTACGGCACACCGATTATGCTCGTCATGTTGCCCTGCTTGCTTGGTGCCATGTATGTTTACCTAAAACCCGATCTTAAAAAACAAGTGCAAATATCCGATGAGGTCATTCCTTGGACGACTTCTCGCATTTTGACAGTCATCATCTTTGTGGTAACGGCATTCTCGTGGATTTTTGGGGCACAACTTGGCAAGGCGTTTGGCTTTACCTCGCCTGACTCTGTCATCGCTCTTACAGCAGCGGTCGCTGTACTGACTTGTGGTCTTGTCAGCTGGAAACAAGTCTCTGACAACACGGACTGGGGTGTCCTCATGCTCTTTGGTGGCGGTATCGCTCTGTCTGACATCATGAAAAACTCAGGTGCCTCGGCACTGCTTGGTGAACAAATCGCCAGCTCTTTGTCTGCGGCACCGACTTTTGTTGTGATATTGGCGATTGCCACTTTCATTATCTTCTTGACGGAATTCACCTCAAACACCGCTTCTGCGGCACTATTGGTGCCTTTGTTTGCACCGATTGGCGTACAGCTTGGATTGCCGCCAGAAGTATTGGTCATGGTGATTGGTATTGGTGCTTCTTGTGCATTCATGCTTCCTGTTGCCACACCACCCAACGCCATCGTGATGGGTACAGGCTACATCAAGCAGCGAGAAATGATGAAGGTTGGATTCATCTTGAATATCGTCTCCATCATCATCGTCACTGGCTGGGCATACTTTTTCTTAGCCAACTGATGCGTGAATAAAGCCCTCAAATGAACATATCTCCTCATAAGATATGTTCATTTTTTTAAAATATACATTCATTTTAAAAATAAATAAATATTACAATTTGTTTCAAAATATGGTTTAATACTGTATTTTTTTAATTCTGCTGACGGATTAAGATGGGTTTAACATGTACCATCAATCATCATCTTTCCCAAGCAGATCAACTTTAAAAGCGAGATTTTTCATGACCGCCATTACTCTAAATCCCCCTGCTTTTGTTAAACACCAAGCCATCATTGACTGGGTCGCGACATCTGAGGGGTCAGAAAAAGCAAGATAAGAATCGGGGTGTTTTTCTTCATTAAGCTTAACCATGGTGCCGTTA